>NZ_JAACYW010000570.1 GCF_015356825.1 Catenulispora rubra
GCCTGCGTCGGAGGCACCGGCGGTACCGGCTGCTGGCCCATGGCCTGGGCGATCGGCGGAACGGCCTCGGCGGCCTGGGTCGGGGCGACGAACGGATTGGGCGTCGGCTCGGCGGACGCGACCGCCGGGAGGGGCAGCGACTTGGTGGCGGAATCGTCCGGGGAGGGGATCTCCTCGGTCGAGTCGGTGGGGATCGCGGCGGCGGCGGATTCCAGGTCGAGCGTGGGGACCTGGCGGGTCGTGGTGGAGTCGGTGTCGGGTGCGGCGGCGACTAGAGGAACCTGCCGGGTCGCGGTTTCGTCGGCGGGGGATTCCAGGGTGGCGGTCTCGCTGTCGGACGCCGGGACCGCATCCGCGACGACCAGGGGGACCTGCCGGGTCGCGGCTTCGTCGGCGGAAGGCGATTCCAGGCTGGCGGTCTCGGCTTCGGGCGCCGGGACCTCGTCTGCTGCGATGACCGGCACCTGGCGAGTGGCCGCGTCGTCAGCCTCGGCGTCCTCATCAGCCTCAGCCTCAGCCTCGGCGGTGTCATCGTCCTCGGCCGCAGCCTCGACCTCGTTCTCGCCGGTCTCGGCCAGCAGCTCCGTCGCCGACATCGTCTGCGTCGGCACCTCGCTCGACTCGATCGGCTGCGTCGCGTCAGCATCGTCGTTGTCCACCGCATCGGCTGCGGCGCTCGCCGCCTGTGCCTCGTGCAGCGTGTCGGTGCCGTGCACGGTCGCCAGCGGTGCGCCCAGGCGCGACAGCTCCGCGAAGGTTCTGTCCAGCGTGCTCGCGCGGTCGGAGTCGGGCTGCGTCAGGCCGGTGATCAGGGCCGTGAGCTGCGGTTGGCGCAGGGGTCCGGGGCCGGCTTCGGTGGCCGGGTGGCCTTCGGCCGCCAGGTGCAGGGAGGCGCCGAGGGTGGGGAGGTCGTTCTCCGTCGTCTCGATCGGGAGGAGGAGGACCTGGCCGTCGTCGGTGAGCAGGATGTGGTCCGGGGCCGCTGAGATGCGGGGGCCGTTTGCGGACAGCGTTGTGGTCGCGCCGGCTGCGATGAGGAGGACCTGCTCGGCGGGGAGGGCGCCCCACTGCGCCACGGCGTCGGACAGGGTGCGGGCCGCTACCGGCTGGGTCACCAGCCAGGCGCCGGCGTCGCCGGTCGCGGTGGCGGTGACCGGCGGGGTGCCGGGGCGGTCGCGCCAGCGGTCGGTGTTCAGGGGGTCGGGGGCTGCGGCTTCGGCGCCTGCCTCCCCCGGGGGTGCGACCGGTACCAGCAGCACCTCGGTGCCGCCGCCGGTCTCGTCGTGCGCACGCCACGCCGGCCCCAGCGGCTCGCCGGTCCGGTATCTTCCGGCGACCAGATCCCCACGCTGCACGGACAAGGCCCCGCCCTCCCTCGTCATCAGGTCCCTGCTATCTCGAGTTGTTGCACCGCGACTTACTGCACCGCGACCTGCGGTCCGCCCTGCTTCGCCGCGCTGGTGGCGGCCGGCTTCAGCCAGGACTGGGCCGACGCGTCCGTGGTGAGGTTGATGTAGAGCGACACCGCGTGGACCAGGTACCGGTGGTCGGGCTGGATGTAGCCGTACTGCTGCGCGCTGCCGGTGTTCTTGCCGGAGCCGCACACGTCCGAGCCGGGGCCGGTCTTGGGGCACCAGATACCCCAGTCCTCGACGGTGAACGCGTTCTTGCCCTGCATGGTCTGGAAAGCGGTCTTCGCGGTCTGCGCGTCCGGCAACGGCAGGACCGCCACGTCCACCAGGATCCGGCCGGTGCTGTCGGTGTACGTGCCGATCGCCTGGTTCTGGCACTGGTACTGCGTCAGCATGGCCTTCAACTGGGCACTCTCATAAGAGTTGACGCACTTGTCGGTCCAGCGGTTCGTCGCGGTGTACACCACGCCCTTGTCGTCCGTGAACGACACCGGCAGCAGCGAGTCCGGGGTGAAGGCCGTCTGGTCCGTGGACGAGGTGTCCCACGTCGCCGGGTCCGTGGAGCTCGACGTGCTCGACACGCTCGGGCTCGACGACCCGGACGTGGTCGGGTCCTGCGACGAGTTCGGTCCGTTCGTCACCGCGCCCGAGGACGAGCCCGACAGCGGGTTCGGCGCCGACGACTGGTTCGACGTGACCTGGCCGCCCGGCGTGTTCGCGTTCTGGTTGTCGCCGCTACCGCCCCCGCCGGACAGGGCGATCGCCGCGACGATGCCGCCGACGACCACCAGCGCGCCGATGCCGAGGCCGACGTTGCGCCCGGTGTTGTTCTTCGGGGCGGACATGGGCGCGGACTGGAAGCCGGAGCCCGGGCCCATCGGACCGTTGGGGCCGCCCGGACCGCCCGGCCCGAAAGGCAAGCCCTGCGGCGGATAAGGAGTCTGCGAACCGCCGTTGAAC
>NZ_JAACYW010000571.1 GCF_015356825.1 Catenulispora rubra
TCCCCGAGGAGACCCAACCCCCGTGGCCCGCATGCCCGACGGTCCTCCGCCGCCGCCGACCGTTCAGAAGCTTCGGATCCGCTACGCCAAGCGTGGGCGGCTTCGCTTCACCAGCCACCGTGATATTCAGCGTGCTTTTGAGCGGGCTTTGCGGCGGGCTCGGGTGCCGATGGCCTACTCGGCGGGGTTCACGCCGCATCCGAAGGTGTCGTGGGCCGGGGCTGCGCCGACCGGGGTGGCCAGTGAGGCTGAGTACGTCGAGATCGGGGGCACGCGGGCGTTGGTGCCGGCGGAGCTGGCCGCTGCTTTGGACGGCTCCTTGCCCGCTGACCTGGACATTCTGGAGATCGTGGAGGCCGCCACTCCGAACCTGATGGAGCGGTTGGAGGCCTCCGTGTGGGAGATCCGGCTGCCGGGGGTGGCGCCGGAGGCGGCGGTCGCGGCGGTTGCCGCTTTCGCCGCCGCGGATGAGGTGCTCGTCGAGCGGATGACCAAGAACGGTGTTCGGACGTTCGACGCGCGGGCCGCCGTGACGGCGATCGAGGCCGACGCGGCGACTTTTGTTTCCGCAGGTGAGCGCGGTGTCGGCGAGGGTGACGGGCACGGGGATCGACCCTGTGCGATACTGCGACTAGTCGTGCGGCACCTGACACCCGCCGTGCGGCCCGACGACGTCCTTACCGGACTCGTTCGTGTGGCAGGCCTGGTGCCGCCCGTCCCTCCCCAGGTGACGAGGCTGGCGCAGGGGCCGCTGCGGGACGGGTCCGACGCGACGCCGGCCAGTGTGAGCGTGGAGGCGCTGTCCGATCCCCTGGATCCGGACCGGGTCGCCGCGGGGTCGGCGGGCGACCGGTGAGAAGGCCGGTGACGTCGAGAGCACGACCCAACCAGACTTCTCGTCAGGTCAACGGCCGGCCCCGATAACGTCGGCCGCACCGACTGGACGAGGCGAAGACCACAACAGCCACCTGTGTGGCGCCGCAGAGCACCCGGATCTGTCAGGGATTCGCCGGGGAGTGCCCATCGCCCGCTGATCAGCGGGGACGATGTGGGGCACCGCTTCGCGTGCGCCCGGGGGGCGTGACGGGAGAACCGCCCGGATGCTCGACAACGAGCCCACCGGCGTCCCCGGCGAACAGCCGGACCAGACGTCAGACGCGCAGGACGCGGCCACCACGGCCGCCACGAACGAAGGCGAGGCGCCCCAGCGCCAGCGCCGGAGGGCGGCCAGCCGCCCGGCCGGCCCGCCGGTACCCCCGGAGGAGGGTTCCGAGGCCGCGGCCTCGGACGACGCCGAGCCGGAGAGCAAGCCCAAGCGGGCCCGCAAGACGGCGGCCAAGAAGGTCGCCGCCCCGGAGCCAGTGGCCGAGGTGGCTGAGGTGGCCGAGGCCGCCGAGGCTGCGGACGCCCCCGCTGCCAAGAAGATTGCGCGTACCCGTACGCGCAAGAAGGCCGCCGAGGCCGAGCCCGTGGAAGCGAGCCAGGCGCAGGACGCAGGCACCGGCACTGAGCCGGCCGCCGCTGCCGAAGACTCCGGCGCGACCGCGAAGAGCACGCCGACGCGTGCCCGGCGGCGTGCCACCTCGGCCGGTACCGCTGGAGAGTCGGCGGCCGCTGCCGAGACCGCCGAGACCAGCGAGACGAGCGAGGCCTCAAGCGGCCAGGTCGCGTCCGCTGAGCAGGCCGACACCACAACCACCGCGCCCCGCACGCGCACCCGACGCCGCGCGACCTCCGCCGGCACGGCCGCCGAGCAGGCGAGCGCCGAGGCGTCCGCCGCCGCACAGGGCACGACCGCGGGCCGGCAGTCCGCCGAGCCCGAGACCGCCGGCGACCAGACCCCCGGCGACCAGGCCCCCGGCAGCCAGCCCGCCGCCGAAACCACCTCCCGCCCCGGCCTCACCTCGCCCTTCGCGAACCCCTTCGCGGCCCCGCAGCTCCCGGCCACGGGCGCCAAGGCGGCCAAGAAGACCGCTCCGGCCCAGGAAGCCCCGGCCGAGCAGCCCGCGAAGGCCGACAGCACGCCGGCCGCCAAGGCCGAGACCGCCGCCGAGCCCGAGCCCGAGTCGGACTCCGACGCCAAGCCCAAGCGCACCCGCCGCCGCGCCGCGTCCGCCCCGGCGGGCCCGCCGCGTCCGCAGGAAGCCGCCGAGGCCCAGCAGGACGAGCAGCACGAGCAGGAAGAGCCGGTCGAGCAGGACAAGCCCGGCAGGCAGAACCGCCAGGACGGCCGCACCCGCCAGGGTCGCCAGGACCGGCAGTCCCGCCAGTCCAGGCAGGACCGGGGCGACCGGGGCGACCGCGCCCAGCAGCCCCAGCCCGCCGCCGCCCAGGACTCCGCGTCGGCCACGGC
>NZ_JAACYW010000572.1 GCF_015356825.1 Catenulispora rubra
GGCGAATTCGGCGCGGAGGGCGTTGCCGGGGATTTGGGCGTTGGTGGTCCAGGGGCGGTCGGCGTAGCGGTGGATGGCTCGGGCTCGGGCTTCGAGGACGCGGTCGCGGACGTCGGCGCTGGATTCGCCGGGGAGGGCGCCGAAGAGTTCGGCGCGGCCGACGGGGTGGACCTGGAGGCGGAGGTCGATGCGGTCGAGGAAGGGGCCGGAGAGCTTCTGGGTGTAGCGGCGGCGGGCGTCGGGGGTGCAGGTGCACTGGCCGCCCGCGGTGCCGGCGCGGCCGCAGGGGCACGGGTTCATGGCCGCGACCAGGAGGAATCTGGCGGGGAAGATGACGATGCCGGAGGCTCGGGCGATGACGATCTCGCCGGCTTCGAGGGGTTCGCGCAGGGCTTCCAGGACGGCGCGCTGCATTTCGGCGATCTCGTCGGCGAACAGGACGCCCCGGTGAGCACGGCTGATCGCGCCGGGGAGGATGCGGCCCGTGCCGCCGCCGACCATGCCGGCGACCGTGCAGGTGTGGTGGACGCTCTGGTATGGCGGGTCGGTGATCAGGGGTTTGTCCCACGGCAGGGTGCCGGAGATCGAGTGGAGGGAGGACACCTCCAGCGCCTCGGCCTCGGCCAGGGGCGGCAGGATTGAGGGGAGGCGTTCGGCGAGCAGGGTCTTGCCGGCTCCGGGGGCTCCGGCCAGGAGGAGGTGGTGGCCGCCGGCTGCGGAGACTTCGAGGGCGCGGCGCGCGTCGTACTGGCCGAGGACGTCGGCCATGTCGGGCAGGGGGCGCGGGGAGCGCAGGGGGCCGGTGCGTGGGGCGGTGTCCTGTGGCAGGGGTTCGGCGTCGGGGATCTCTGTGCCCTGAAGGAACGCGACGACCTGGGCGAGGGAGCGCATGCCGTGGACTTCGAGGCCGGATATCTGGGAGGCCTCCAGGGCGTTGGGTTCGGCGACGAAGACCGTGGTCAGGCCGTGGTCGCGGGCGGCGAGGGCGGCCGGGAGCACGCCGCGGACCGGGCGCAGGCGGCCGTCGAGGCAGAGTTCGGCGAGGAACATGGCGCCCTGGAGCGACAGCTGGCTGACGGTGCCGTCGGCGGCGAGCGCGCAGGCCGCGACGGCGAGGTCGAAGGCTGAGCCCTCCTTGCGGACCCAGGCCGGAGACAGGCCGACGGTCACGTTGCCGTCGGGCCAACGGTGGCCGGAGTTGTAGGCGGCGGCGCGGGCCCGGTCACGGCATTCGGACAGGACGGTGTCGCGCAGGCCGAGGATCTGGGTGCGGGTGGCGCCGCGGGTGACGTTGACCTCGACCTCGACGACGACGCCTTGAGTGCCGTTGAGGGCCACGGCGTGGGTGCGCGCGATGCTCATGGCCGGACCGCCCGGGGAGGGTGGCTAGGGTGGGCGGCTTCGGTGCGACGGTGGCGGCCAAGGTACGCCGGTGCGGGGAGTCGGTCGGGCTCGGTGGGTAGGGCCGGGCCGAGGCGGATTGCGGCGGTGATGAAGGCTCGGGCGACGCGGTGCTGGTCGGAGATGTCGACACAGCAGGTGACCAGGAGTGTGGAGACGGCGGTCGCCGGAGCTGGGGCGGTACGGACGGCGGAGGCGATCGGAGCAGCGCAGGCGGCGGTCGGAACCGTGGCCAGGGCTGGGGCGGTGGAAACGATGGCCGAAGCACTGGCGGCCGGAGCGGCGGCGGGCCGGGCGATGCCGGTCAGAGTGGCAGCAGTCGGGGCGGCGCAGGAAATCGCAGGGGCAGTGGCGAGGGCAGCAGTGCCGATGGCGCGCATCTCACACCGCCTGCAGGTGGTCGATGAGGGGCTCGGTGCGGCCGTCGGCGGGGAAGAGGAGGCCGATGACGTCGATGCGGATGCCTCGGACGCCGCGGGGGAGGTGGGTGCGGAAGGCGGGGTCGAGGCGGTGTTCGGCGAGCCAGCGGTTGGCGAGTTTCCAGAGGCGGGCTCTTTTGGCCTCGGTCACTGCGTCGAAGGGGCGGCCGCCGGTGCCTTCGCGGCGGGCTTTGACCTCGACGGTCACCAGGAGGTCGGAGGCCAGGGCGATGATGTCGAGTTCGCCTCGGACGTCGGGGCCTCGCCAGCGCCAGTTGCGGTCCAGGACGTGGTAGCCGCAGGCGGTGAGGTAGGCGGCGGCGATGTCTTCGCCTTCGCGGCCGAGGCGGACTGGGGACATTGCGCTGTGGTCGACCGGTGACGGGAATTCCGTCAGGTGGTGTTCGACCTCCAGGAATGGGGTTGTGCCGGTCACCGCTGAGCTCCTCCCGGTCGTTCGGCCGGCCGCTTCGGTGGGCCGCTTGGGACCTGTCTCTTATACACAG
>NZ_JAACYW010000573.1 GCF_015356825.1 Catenulispora rubra
CTAATGCCCCTCCTCACCGCCCTCACCGAGCCCGCCGCCCTCAGCCTCACCATCGACCTCGCCATCGCGGGCCTGGCCGTCGGCAGCGCCGCCGCCCTCAGCGGCATCGGCCTCGTCGTCACCTACCGGGCGACCGGCGTCCTCAACCTCGCGCAGGGTGCGCAGGCGATGGTCGTCGCCTACCTGTTGCGCGAGTTGGTCGTGGTCTGGCATTGGCCCGTCGGGCTGGCCGGCACCCTCTGCCTCCTCGTCGTCGCGCCGGGGCTTGGCGTCGTGCTCGAACTTGGCGTCTTCCGACCGCTGCAGCGCCGGGGCGCCGGGCCGGCCGAGACCATGGTCGCCACCATCGGCGTCTTCATCCTCCTCACCGGCGCCGTCGTCCTCCTGTGGGGCACCGGCCCCTACGCCGACGCGCCCTCGCTCGTCCCCAGCACGCCCTTCACCCTCCCCGGCGGCCATCTCGTGCGCCTCGACACCGCGGTGCAACTCGGCGTCGTCCTCGCGCTCAGCGCGCTGGTCGCCGTCGTCACCCGCTACACGCGCTTCGGCCTCCAGCTGCGCGCCGTCGTGGACGACCGCCGCCTCGCCGAGCTCTCCGGGGTGAACGCCGGGCGCGTCTCGGCCGTCGGCTGGGCCTTCGGCTCCTTCACCGCCGGCCTGGTCGGCGTCCTGCTCGCCCCCAACCTCCTGCTCGACCCCTACGGCCTGTCCCTGCTCGTCATGGAGACCATGGCCGTGGCCGTCGCGGGCCGCCTGCGCAGCGTCGGCGTGGCGGTCGCGGTCGGCCTGGGCCTCGGCGTCGCAGGCAGCGAACTCACCCGTCTGCGCCCCGGCGGCCAGATCCTGCCGCTGGTCCAGGCCGTGCAGTCGAACCTGTTCGTGATCGCGCTCCTGGTCGTCGTCCTCCTCCAAGGCCGCCTCGGCACCGGCACGCAAGCCCCGCCGGCGCGCGCGAGCGGGGGCGCCGGAGCCGGAGTCGGACGCCTCCTCCCCGAACGCGCCGCCGGCGCCGTCGCCGCGATGGCCTGCACCGTCCTGCTCCTCATGCCGCTCGGCTTCCGCGGCCCCGACCTGCGCAACGCGCTCCAGGTCCCGGCCCTGGCGCTGGTCCTGCTCTCGGTCGTCGTCGTGACCGGCTACGGCGGCCAGGTCTCCCTCGGCCAAGCCGGGTACGCCGGCATGGGAGCCCTCGGCACCGCCCTGTTCATGTCCGGCAAAGTCCCCGGCGTCCCCGCCATGCCCGCGATCCCCGCCCTCCTGTGCGCGGTCCTGGTCACCATCCCCCTCGGCCTGCTCACCGGCTGGCCCGCGATCCGCCGCCGCGGCCTCGCCCTGGCCCTGGTGACGTTCGCGGTCGGCACCGCCATGAGCCGCTTCGTCTTCGACCAGCCCTACGCCACCACCGGCCTGCTCCTGGACCGCCCCGGCTTCCTCGCCGACAACCGCGCCTTCTACGCCGCCGAACTTGCGCTCCTCGCCCTCGGCGTCGTCATCGTCCGCAACCTGCACCGAGGCCGCCTCGGCCGAGCCCTGACAGCCCTCCGCGACCACGAAGCCGGAGCCTCCGCCGCCGGACTGAACGTCCCCTGGCTCAAAGTCTTCGCCTTCCTCACCGGCGCCGGCCTGGCCGCCCTCGGCGGCGGCCTGATGGGCCTCGGCGGCCGGGCCTTCAACGCCGCGACGTTCGACCCCTTACAAGGCCTCATCTGGTTCGCCACCGTCGTCGTCGCCGGCGCGGACAGCGCCCTCGGCGCAGTCCTGGCCGCCGCGCTCCTGGTCGGCCTCGACACCGGCACGGCCCAGGGCATCTCAACAGTCGTCGTCGGCGCCCTGGCCCTCGCCATCGGCCGCATGCCCGGCGGCCTTGCCGGGACGCTGGCACGCCTCGGCACCACACCTTTGACGCCGTCAGCGCAGCTCACTCCCCTCGGCGAGCGCATCCGTGCACACATCGCCCGCCGAACAGCCGCCGGACAGAGCCGACCATGAGAACCTCAGCCCGCCTCACCGCCCGCGGCATCGTCCGCCACTTCGGCGGCGTCCTGGCCGTGGACGGCGTCGATCTCTCCGTCCCACCCGGCCGCATCACCGCCCTCGTCGGCCCGAACGGCGCCGGCAAAAGCACCCTGTTCGACTGCCTCAGCGGCGCCCTGCGCCCGGACGCAGGCCGCGTCATCCTCGCTGGTAAAGACATCGCCCGCTACATTGTCGGCGCGGAATCACTTGACCAGTGAGCTATTACGCACTCTTTCAAGGGTGGCTGCTTCTAAGCCAACCTCCTGGTTGTCTATGCGACTCCACATCCTTTCCCACTTAGCACACG
>NZ_JAACYW010000574.1 GCF_015356825.1 Catenulispora rubra
CCCGTCTCCCACCGCCACCCGTTATGGAGGGGCTTCGCCCCGCTCTGCTCAATGGGTCGTGCCGCCGAACAGGTGACACGCCTTTGACATCACAGAACTCGCCTCCACTACCCTGCGTGATCAGCTGACCCCGTCAGTCTGTCGGTAGGAGGCCGAACCGTGCACCAGTCCGTGACCGCCGCGATGGACCCGGTGTCGGTGGCCCGCTGGCAGTTCGCGATCACGACGGTGTACCACTTCCTGTTCGTCCCGCTGACCATCGGCACCTCGTTCCTCGTCGCGGGCTTCCAGACGGCCTGGCACCGCACCGGCAAGGAGCAGTACTACCAGGCGACGAGGTTCTGGGGCCGGCTGTTCCTGATCAACTTCGCCCTCGGCCTGGTCACCGGCATCGTGCAGGAGTTCCAGTTCGGCATGAACTGGTCGGAGTACTCCCGCTTCGTCGGCGACATCTTCGGCTCGCCGCTGGCGATCGAGGCGCTGCTGGCGTTCTTCCTGGAGTCCACGTTCCTCGGCCTGTGGATCTTCGGCTGGGAACGGCTGCCCCGCGGCGTGCACTTGGCCTGTATCTGGATCGCCGCATTCGGCACCATGGCCAGCGCCTACTTCATCCTGGCCGCCAACTCCTTCATGCAGCACCCGGTCGGCTACGTGTTCAACGATCTGATGGGCCGCGCCGAGCTCACCGACTTCTGGGCCGTGATCACCCAGCGGACCACCGTCATCACCTTCCTGCACGTCCTGACCGCCTGCTTCCTGTGCGCCGGCGCCGCCCTGGTCGGCATCTCCTGCTACCACCTGCGCAAGAAGCAGCAGCCCGCGGTCTTCCGGCCCTCGCTGCTGGTCGGCCTGTGGGCGCTGCTGATCGCCGGCGTCGGCGTCGCGCTGACCGGGGACCAGCAGGGCAAGGTGATGTTCGAGCAGCAGCCGATGAAGATGGCCTCGGCCGAGGCGCTGTGGGACACGCAGGGGCCGGCGCCGTTCTCGATGTTCGCGGTCGGCGACGTCGAGAAGGGTCGCAACTCGGTGGAGATCGAGATCCCGCGGCTGCTGTCCTTCCTGGCCCACGGCAACTTCCACGACCCGGTCCCCGGCATCAACCAGACCAACGCCGCCGAGCAGGCCAGGTACGGCCCCGGCGACTACCGGCCGTGGATCCCGATGGCGTACTGGTCCTTCCGCTGGATGATCGGCTTCGGGATGTTCTCGGTGCTGGTGGCGCTGTTCGGCCTCTGGTTCACCCGGCGCGGTCGCACGCCGTCGGGCCGCTGGGGCGCCTGGTTCTGGCGGTTCGGCCTGTGGACCCTGGTCTTCCCGGTGATCGGCTCGGCCTGGGGCTGGATCTTCACCGAGACCGGACGCCAGCCCTGGATCGTGTACGGCCTGATGCGCACCCGTGAGGGCGTGTCGACGTCGGTGCCGGCCGGCCGGGTGCTGACCTCGTTGATCCTGTTCGCGGCTCTGTACGCGGTGCTGGCCGTGGTCGAGGTGGGGTTGTGCGTCAAGTACGCGCGGGCGGGGGCTCATGACGTCGCCCCGGCAGCTACTCCTCCGTCTCTGGGCGGCGACGAGGATCAGCCACTTGCGTTCGCGTACTGACACTGAGAGGTAGACGGCCGTGAGCCTGGTGAACTTCTGGTACCTGCTGATCGCGGTGCTGTGGATCGGCTACTTCTTCCTGGAGGGCTTCGACTTCGGGGTCGGGATCCTGACCAAGGTCTTGGCGCGCGACGAGACCAACCGCCGGGTGCTGATCAACACCATCGGCCCGGTCTGGGACGGCAACGAGGTGTGGGTGATCACGGCGATCGGGGCGACGTTCGCGGCGTTCCCGAACTGGTACGCCACCCTGCTGTCGGGGTTCTACGTACCGCTGCTGTTGGTGCTGCTGTCGCTGATCGTCCGCAACGTCGCCTTCGAGTACCGCGGCAAGAGCGACGCCCGGCACCGGCCGTGGTGGGACTGGTGCATCTTCCTCGGCTCGCTGCTCCCGCCGCTGCTGTGGGGCCTGGTGTTCGGGTGCATGTTCTCCGGCACCAAGATCGGCGACGACATGAGCTTCCGCGGCCGGATGTCGGATTTCCTCACCACCTTCGACGGGCTCGTCGGCGCGCTGGCCTTCCTGGCGCTGTTCCTGACGCACGGCGCCGTCTACACGGCGCTGAAGACGCGCGGGCCGATCCGCGACGGCGCGCGGCGTCTGGCTGTGCCGGGTGCGCTGGTGAGTCTGGTGCTGGTCGGGGTGCTGCTGGGGCGGATCAACGCCCATTGGGGCGGGCCGCTGTCGTGGACGGTGGGGGTG
>NZ_JAACYW010000575.1 GCF_015356825.1 Catenulispora rubra
GTCGCGGCCTGCGCCGACACCGCGGGGATCAGGGCGGACGCGACACCGGTCAGGGCCAGGACACTGAGTCGCGCACGGCTCGACCCCGCCTGACCGAGGCCACGCTCACACCCCGGACGCGACCGGTCGCACCGGCTCAGCGGGCTACTACCGGGAATACACGACGCGGTATCGGCGACCCGGCGACAGTCCAGCGCACATCGGCACCCGACTCGCCGAACGTTCAGCGCTCTGCTTCCTCGCCCGCCCCCGCCTCGGCCGACTTCAGCCTGCCCAGGGCCCAGCGCACCGCCCCATCGACACCTCAAGCCATGCCGATCCGCGCAGTCCAGCGGCGCGCGGGCTCGACGCCCGCACCACACCAGGCCACCGCACCAGAATCGCCAGCCACCGCGCCCTCGGCCACAAAGTCTCCCTCCAGCGCGCCGACCTCCCCAGCCGACGTGCAGCGCGTGCCCGACGTGCAGGCGCAGCGTGCTCAAGCTCCGGTCCGACTGAATACATCGCGGCCAGCGTCCCCTAACCGGACGACGTCGACCAAGCCACTACTCGGGTCACGTCAGCTCTCTGGCTTGCCCGCCGCGACGGTGCCGCGTGCCACCCGACGTGAGCCGGCACGGCCGGTCTACAACCGCCCGACCGCCACCGGCGACGCGATACAGCCCTCGATATCCGCCTCGCCGACCGGCGCGACCTCGGCTAGCTCGGCGGAAGGCACACAGGCCGGTACCAGTTCGATCCAGCGCGCCTCCACCAGCCCAATGGAACGCTCGGCCACACCCTCGCCGAGCTCCGGTTCGACCGCCGCAGGCTCGCAGCCGAGTCTTGGCCCGATCCAGCGCACAGCCTTGCCGAGCTCCGGTCCGACTGGCATGGCCCCCGGCCCGATCCAGCGCACAGCTTTGCCAAGTTCCGGTCCGACCGGCATCGCCCCCGGCCCGATCCAGCGCACAGCCTCGCCGAGCTCCGGTCCGACTGGCATGGCCCCCGGCCCGATCCAGCGCGCGGCCGCAGCCCTACCAAACTCCGGTTCGACCATCGCGGGCTCGCATGCTGGTTCTAGCCCGATCCAGCGTTCGGCATCGAGCTCGCCAAGCACTCCGGCTGAGCCAACCGGCGCTGCCGCGAGCCCGATCCAGCGCTCGTCCACGACATCCGGTCCGACCGGCGGCCCGGCGACTTCCGCTGGTTCAAGCGCCTCGGCGAACCGGCCGGCGTCACTCCCGCCGCCTGGCTCCTTCCCCGGCGCGAGCGAGGGTTCGCCCGCCAGCTCGACCGGTCGCGCGCCACATAGCCCGGCGGCTGGTGCTACTTCAGCAGCTGGCTTGTCAGCGCCCGCGAGCCCGATCCAGCGCGCGGCCACGACATCCGGTCCGACCAGCGATCCGGCGACTTCCGCCGGCTCAAGCGTCTCGGCGAACCGGCCTGCGGCACTCCCGCCGACTGTCCCCGCGAGCGAGGACTCGCCCGCTGGCTTGCCTGGTGGCGCGGCACAAAGCTCTGCTGCTACTTCTGCAGCTGGCTCGTCGGCACCCCTCGGCCCGATCCAGCGTTCGGCCGCGCCGATCCGACGCGTGGCCCGGACCGCTCTGGCCGCGAGTCCGGCGCCGATCTCCGCAACCGCTCGCCCGATTGAGCGCTCGGCTACGGCCTCATCGACTGCCGCTGGTCCGGCCGCGCAGGCTTCTGGCGCGATCGAAGGTTCGGCCATCTCGTCGGGCGCGGTTCAGAGTCCAGCCTCGGTCGCCGGTTTGAGTAGTTCGGGTTCGCAGGCGGCTGGTTCGACCAGCGACTCGTCGGCCACAGGTGGCCAGGCCGATGTATCGGCAGCAGCTTCCGGACCGGCCCCGCGTTCGGCGAACGCTCGGCCCACCCCGATCCGGCGCCTGGCAGCAGTCTCAACGAGCCTGCCGTCGATCGCCGCGCCGATCCAGCGCTCGACGATGAGCCCACCGGCCAGCCAATCAACCGACTCGCTCAGCCGCTCGGCAGCTTCCCCGCCGACTGCCTCAGCCATCAGCCCCGCCGGAGCACTCGGCCACGCCGCACCAGCAGCCGGAACTGTCGGCAACGCGGCGCCAGCAGCCCGCCCCGGCGGAGCACTCGGCAACGTTGCACCAGCAGACGCCCCCGCCGGAACAGTCGGCCGCCCCGGACCAGCAGCGGGCCGCGCCGGAGCACTCAGCCCCGCCACACCAGCGGCCGCTCCCACCGGAGCAATCGGCCACATCGCGTCGGCAAGCGCCTCCGTGGCAGCGGTCGCCCGCGCGGTCCAGGGA
>NZ_JAACYW010000576.1 GCF_015356825.1 Catenulispora rubra
GGTAATAACTCGGCAACGGCCCTGTTACACCCCCCGCAACCCCCACGGTGGCCACGACGTGGCCGAACCCCCGACGCCCGGTTAACGATTTCGGGCCACGGCAGGTGGTCTGCTAATGTTTCACCCGTCAACGCGACACCGGAAAGATCAGGCGCCGCTAGCTCAATAGGCAGAGCAGCGGACTCTTAATCCGCGGGTTCGGGGTTCAAGTCCCTGGCGGCGCACCCGTAGTCAAACCCCTGGCAGCTCGACTGGCCAGGGGTTTTGTGTTTTCGTCCTCGATCAGCGCTCGCTCACCAACACGGCCGCCGCGGAGGAGCTCCCGCAGCGGCCGCGTTGGGTTTCAGGGCCCTTGCCATTAGCGCCTGTCGGCAGTGTGGTTAGTTCACGAAGACCGGTGGGGTTCCGGCGATGCTCGAGTCCAGCAGGGGCTGGTAGGTGAAGGACAGGAACTGGAGTGGGCCGCCGCAGGGGCCGGCGGGGCCGGCTATGAGCTGGATCTTCTGGTTGGTGACGATCAGCTGGTTTCCGGGGTTTGCGTAGTTCCCCTGGTTGATGGCGCCGCCTGGTCGCCATACGCAGTTGAAGATGGCGCCGGGGACGGACTCGACGATGGTGAGCTGGACCGGGGCGCCGGCCGGGACGACCTGGACGGGGAAGCCGGCCGCGTCGTTGAACAGGACGTTGTTGTTCGGGAGGTTGTTCTCCGTCACGCTCAGCACGGTCGATCCGGGGATGGTGGAGACGCAGGAGCCGAAGCCGAGGGCGACCAGCTTGGTCACCGCGACTCCGGGTGCCGCCGGATTGTTCAGGACCTGCACGCCGATGTTCGACACCGAGCAGGTGGTGCCCACGGGGCCGCCGGGGGTGGTGTAGAAGGTGGCGTTGGTGCCGGGCTGGAGGTTGCCGGTCAGGACCTGGCCGGCCGGGATGTTGGGGCCGCCGGGACCCGGGGCGCCGAAGGTGAGGACGCCGACCGGTGCGGCCGCCGAAGCGGTCCCGATCACCGTCGCCGTGGTCAGCACGGCGACGGCCGCCGCCACGACGAGTGCCTTGAGACTGTGCATGTGCCTCTACCTCTTCCTGGAGGGAGCTTCGCACTTGCTTCGAACCGAACGGTTCATCAGTATTCTGATTCACTATGCGCCGATTGCCCACCGGTCGGCGCCCGTGTATCGAGGAAGCCCTGGCTGTTGCCCCTGGGCTCACACGCCGGCCGGGCGCTACGTGTTCCCTCTCCACGACAGGCAGCCGTAGCCGCGGTACACCTGGAGAGTGTTCGTGCTCTGATTCAGCGACCATCGGGAGGGGATCAAGCAGTGCTGTCCAAGCTGAGGAAGACCCGACGACGACTGACGTCGGGCGCCGCCGCGTTCGCGCTGGCCGTCGCCGGGTTGGCCGGCGCGGCGGCGGCATCGCCGGCGCATGCGGCCACCATGCGCGTGCCGGCCTCCGTCGCCGACTACGCCAAGTCCACCGAGAAGCTCACCGACAGGCTCACCGATCCGGAGTCCCTGTCCCTGATCACCGGCCTGAGCCCGTCCGGCGGCGTATCAAGCGGCGGCACCGTGGTGACGATCACCGGCACCAACCTGTCCAGCACCACCGCGGTCTACTTCGGCGGGACGGCGGCCTCCGCGTTCACCGTGGACTCCGACACGCAGGTCACCGCGGTGACCCGGGCGCAGACCAACGGCACCGTCGACGTGACCGTCACGACCGCCGCGGGCATCAGCCCGGCCACCACCGCCGACCAGTTCACGTTCTTCTCCCCGGTACCGGTGATCACCTCGGTGAGCCCGTACGTGGGCATCTACCTCGGCGGCACCACCGTCACGATCACCGGCATCCGGTTCCCCGGCACGTTCCGCGTGTCGTTCGGCGGCGTGGCGGCGTCGTACACGCTGGACTCGCCCACGCAGATCACCGCCATCGCACCACCGATCAGCTCCTATATGACAGCAGCGGGAAGCAAGGCGCTCCGGCCGAACCTGGCCTTCACCGTCGACGTCAGGGTCTCCACCGACGTCGACACCAGCGCGATCAGCGCGGCCGATCACTACACCTACGCAGTCCCGGGCTGACAAAGCGAAAGCGCCCCGGTCGTCCGGTCGTCAGACCGGACGACCGGCAGGTACCGCCCGCCCGAGATCGGCCGAGATACCGAACCCGCAGGACGATGACACAACGTCATCGCCCTCCGTATCCTGTGCCGATGACGGACGCCCCGCCCCCACCACCGCCGACCGACGCGG
>NZ_JAACYW010000577.1 GCF_015356825.1 Catenulispora rubra
GTTCCGCCGGGCGTTCCGGACGGCTGGCTGAAGCCGTTGCCGGAAGACGGGCCCGGCGAGTCCGGCGGGTCCGGCGAGTCCGGTGAGGCCAGCGAGTCCGCCGGATCTGCCAAGCCCGCCGCGTCCGCCAAGCCCGCCAACCCCGCCGCGTCCGCCGAACCCGAGACTCCCGGACAGGAAGGCGAAGCATGACCGTCACCGACGCCGTCGTCCGGCTGGCCATCATCCTGGGCTTCTTCCTGGTCGTGCCGCTGGTCGTCGGCCAGATGGAACACAAGGCGATGGCGCACATGCAGTCCCGCGTGGGGCCGATGTACGCCGGGGCCTTCCACGGTTGGGCGCAGCTCGTCGCGGACGGGGTGAAGTTCGCCCAGAAGGAGGACGTGGTCCCGGCCGCCGCCGACCGCCGCGTGTTCCAGCTGGCGCCGGCCGTCGCGCTGATCCCGTACCTGGTCGTGCTGGTGACGATCCCGATCGGGCCGGGCACGCAGGTCGGGCGGAACCTGGACGCCGGGCTGTTCTTCGTGCTGGCGGTTCTGGGCGTCGCCGTGCTGGGCTCGCTGATGGCCGGCTGGGCCAGCGCGAACAAGTACTCGCTGCTCGGCGGCATCCGCAGCGCGGCGCAGCTGATGGCGTACGAGCTGCCGATGATCCTGGCGGCGTCCTCGGTGGCGATGGCCGCCGGGACCCTGTCGCTGACCGGCATCGCCGAGGCCTGGCACTGGTACTGGCTGCCGTGGCAGCTGATGGGCCTGTTCGTGTTCTTCGTCTCGGGCCTGGCCGAGCTCCAGCGGCCGCCCTTCGACATGCCGGTGGCCGACTCCGAGATCATCTTCGGGGCCTACACCGAGTACACCGGCATCCGCTTCGCCCTGTTCCTGCTGGCCGAGTACGCGGGCATCGTCGTGCTGTCCCTGCTGACCGCGGTGCTCTTCCTCGGCGGCTGGAAGGGCCCGTTCTACTTCGGGCTCGGCGAGGCCGGCTTCGGCTGGTTCTGGACCCTGGCGAAGACCCTGGTGCTGGCCTTCCTGGTGATCTGGCTCCGGGTGAGCTACCCGCGCCTGCGCGAGGACCAGCTGCAGAAACTGGCGTGGACGACCCTGATCCCGCTGGCGTTGGCGCAGATCGCGCTGACCGGAATCCTGAAGGTGGTCTGACCAGATGAGCGCCGACAAGCGCGCCCTGCCCGGCGCCGGCCTGGCCAAGGGCCTGGCCACGACCCTGAAGACGATGACCCACCGCTCCGTCACGGCGCAGTACCCGGACGTGAAACCGGAGCTCCCCCCGCGCTCCCGCGGCGTCATCGCCCTGCTGGAGGAGAACTGCACCTCCTGCATGCTCTGCGCCCGCGAATGCCCCGACTGGTGCATCTACATCGACTCCCACAAGGAAGTCGTCCCCGCCACCGAACCGGGCCAGCGCGACCGCACCCGCAACGTCCTCGACCGCTTCGCGATCGACTACAGCCTGTGCATGTACTGCGGCATCTGCATCGAGGCCTGCCCCTTCGACGCCCTGTTCTGGTCCCCGGAGTTCGAGTACGCCGAATTCGACATCGTCGACCTCCTGCACGAGAAGGACCGCCTCCGCGACTGGATGTGGACGGTCCCCCCGCCGCCCTCGCACGCCGCGAACGCCGAGCCGCCGAAGGAGATCGCCGCCGCCCAGAAGACGGTCGAGAAGCAGGCCGCGGCGGAGGCCAAGGCGGCGGCTGAGCGCGCGACAGCCGAGGCTGCGGCGCCGGTTGCCACCGCGACTGCGCCGAAGCCGGACGGCACGGTGCCGCTGCCGAAACCAGAAGTTGATGACACCACCGAGATCCCGAAGATCACGGCTCCGGACGCGTTGACGGACACGACGGAACTGCCGGTGGTCGAGGCGACGGAGCCTCGCGCGCAGGCCGGGGACGACTCGAAGCTCTCGGCGACGCTGGCCGCTGAGATCGCGGCGGCTGAGGCTGCGGGCAAGGTCAAGGGCAAGGGCGAGCCGGAGCCGACTCCTGCTGCGGCCCAGGCTAAGACCCAACCGCTGCCGCCGATAGAGCCTGCCGCCGAAGCACCGGCTGCCGAGGCCAAGACCCAACCGCTGCCTCAGATCGAGCCCACTGCCGAGCCTGCCGCCGAAGCTAAGCCGGAAGCTCCTGCCGAAGCATCAGCATCGAGCGAGCCTGCCGCCGAAGCGACCCCCGAGCCGGAAACCAAGCCCGCAC
>NZ_JAACYW010000578.1 GCF_015356825.1 Catenulispora rubra
CGGCCACTCCCGCCCCGACTTGGGCCGCACCGAGTTGGGCTACATGTTCCTGCCCCACGCTTGGGGCCACGGATACGCCACCGAAGCCTGCACCGCCGCACTCGACTGGTTCGCCACGGCACGCCCCGGCGAACCAGTCGTGCTTACCACCCAGGTCGCCAACGAAAGCGCCCGACGACTCGCGACCAAACTCGGCTTCGACGAAGTCGAGCGCTATCACGAATACGGCGCCGAACAGTGGTTCGGCCTGTGGCAGCTGCCCGGATCCGCTGCGGCGACCGATTGAGGCGACTGATTGAGACAGCCTATAGGCCAGACTGGACCCCGTGCAGCTAGACGTCCTGATCCTCGGCCCGCTGGAGGCACGCGCCGACGGCGTCCCGATCCCGATCGGAGGCGCCCGGCTGCGCGCCCTGCTCACCAGACTGGCCCTGGACCCGGACCGCAGCGTCTCCATCCCGGCGCTCGTCGACGCCCTGTGGGAACACGAGCCGCCTGACGGCGCCGCCAACGCGCTGCAATCACTGGTGTCCCGACTGCGCCGCACCTTCGGTGACCCCGACATCGTTGTCGGCACGCCCGGCGGCTACCGCCTGGCCGTACCCGCTGACGCCGTCGATGCCCAGCGCTTCGAGACCCTGGCCCGCCAAGGCCGAGGCGTCGTCGCGGCCGACCCCGCGGCAGCACGGCAGCTGCTGCGCGAAGCCCTTGCGCTGTGGCGGGGACCGGCCCTGGCCGACGTCGCCGACGCCGGGTTCGCCACAGCGCCGGCCGCGCGGCTGGACGAGCTGCGGCTGAGCGCCCTGTGCGACCGGCTCGACACTGAACTCCGCCTCGGCCTGCATGTCGAAGCGCTTCCCGAACTCGAAGCTCTGCTCGCAGAGCATCCGCTGCGCGAGAACATCGCTGCGCTGCTCGTGAAGGCCCTGTATGCGGCTGGTCGCCAAGCCGACGCTCTGGCCGTCTACGAACGCGTCCGCGCCACCCTCGCCGACCAGCTCGGCATCGATCCCTCCGAGCAGCTGACCGCCGTGCATCTGGCGGTGCTGCGCAACGACCCGGCGCTGACCCCGGCGGCCGCTGCTGCCGGCTCCTTGGACGACGCGGCGCCGGGATCAGGATCGGCGTCTTCGGCGGAGCCGGCGCGGCGGCGCACCAACCTCCGAGCGCGCCTGACCAGCTTCGTCGGCCGCGAGGAAGAGGTGGCACGGATCGCCAAGATGCTCGCGGCCTCCCGCCTGGTGACGCTCGTCGGCCCGGGCGGCGCGGGCAAGACCCGGCTGGCCGGCGAGGCCGCCGCGCGGCTGCTGGAGAGCGGCACCCAGGACGCCGACATCGCCGACGGCGTCTGGCTCGTCGAACTCGCGCCGGTCACCGACCCCTCCGAGCTGCCCCAGGCGATCCTGACCGCGCTGGGGCAGCGGGAGATGCGGCTGCTGCGTACCGAGGCCCAGGTGGGTCCGGCCCGTGACGCGCTGACCCGGGTCACCGAAGGGCTGGCCGAGCAACACCTGGTGATCGTGCTCGACAACTGCGAACACCTCGTCGACGCCGCTGCCCGCGCCGCCGAGCACCTGCTCGAACACGTCCCCGGGCTGCGGATCGTCGCGACCAGCCGCGAGCCGCTCGGCATCGGCGGGGAGAACCTGTTCCCGGTGCTGTCCCTGCCGCAGCCGACCGAGCGCCCCGAACTCACCACACCCGCCGAGGCGCTGACGTTCCCGGCGGTCCGGCTGTTCGCCGACCGCGCCGCAGCCGTCCGGCCCGACTTCGTCGTCGCGGACGACAACGTCGCCGACGTGGTGAAGATCTGCCGCCGCCTGGACGGGCTGCCGCTGGCGATCGAACTGGCCGCCGCGCGTCTTCGCACCCTGCCTCTGCACGCCGTCGCCTCCCGCCTGGACGACCGGTTCCGGCTGCTCACCGGCGGCAGTCGCACCGCCATGCCGCGCCATCAGACGCTGCGCGCGGTCGTGGCGTGGAGCTGGGAGCTGCTGTCGCAGGCCGAACGCGACCTGGCCGAGCGGCTGTCGGTGTTCCCCGGCGGGATCACCGCCGAGTCGGCTAGCGCGGTGCACCTCGGGGCCGAGGATGCCACCGGCGACATGGACGCGGCCGGTATTGCGGCTAACGTCGACGAGCTCCTGTTCGCCCTTGTCGACAAATCACTTCTCCAGCCGGTGGAGCCA
>NZ_JAACYW010000579.1 GCF_015356825.1 Catenulispora rubra
CCGCAACCCGGCCCACCGCCCCAACATGAGCCGGATGCTGTTCCTCGACCCCCACTCCCGCGAGCTGTACCAGGACTGGAACCGCAAGGCGCGCGCCGTCGTCGGCAACCTGCGCGCCGTCGCAGGCCGCCACCCGGAGGACCTGCTGCTGGCAGAGCTGATCGGCGAGCTGACGATGAAGAGCCCTGAGTTCGTGGCACTGTGGCGGGACCACCGCGTCACCCCTTGCGACGCAACGAGCTACGACCTGCACCACCCCACGGTCGGCCCGCTGACGGTGACGCAGCAGTCGCTGGCGCTCCTCCGCTCCCCGGAGCAGCTGCTCGTGGTGTGCACGGCACCCGCCGACTCCCCGTCCGAGGCCGCCCTCGCGCTGCTCCGACAGGCGAGCGCGCCGCGCCCGGAGCTGATCGAGGAGAGCTCGACCGCATCGCTGGCCTCTACGCCCTGAGCACCTAACTTCTCCATCGGACTCACCGTTCTCGCGAGAATTGGTCGCAACCACGGAACGAACTTCGGAAGCCAGTGCGCCCTCGTGGCAACGTTCGACGTCACCCTGCCGTCCGGCGGCGCGGAGAAACAGTTCCCAGCCGGCAAACCGAGCCTGACCGACGGCCCCGCGTGCGCCAACTTCGAGATCCACCCGATCGCAGCAGGCTTCGATCCGAGCTACTTCTTTCCCCCGTACAGCCCACCGGTCACGAGCAGCAACTAGGCCGTCAGGCGACACATGCCCTGAAGAACCGTGTGTGGAGTTGGGCACACCCGACTCCACACACGGCTCGGGCCGAGCGATCAGAACGCGAACGAGAGCGACGCGTCCTGGTTGTACAGGCCGTTGCCCTGATAGTAGGAGTTGCACCAAACGGTCGCCGTCCACAGAAGGACACGCGCAGCGCCGGAATGTGCCCCGCCCTTCGTTCCGCATGGGTCGAAACCGGTCGAGGCGCCTCGCAGATAGTTCTGGTCCAGGCCCGGGCAGCACCGGGTTCGGCAAGCCGGTCCGAATGCGTACTACAGAGCACGTCGAACGCAGGACGCCTCGGACGGTGGACGTCGATACACTGAGCCGCCCCGCCGAGTTGATCTCAGTGCCTTGATTGCCGCGCTGATCGTCGCCCGGCGGGTTCTGCCGGTTGGGGACTTCAGTAATTCACAGGGGTGGGGATTCGTGGTGAGGGGTTTGTCTACCGCTGCCCGCAACGGGGCTACGCTCGCGAGCGCGGTAACTCTGGTCGGGCTGACGGTGACGGCGGCTTTGGCCTTCACGCATGGCGGGAAGGAGCCTGCGGCTTGCGGCGTGGGGACTGGCGGGGGGCCCAGCGGGGTTCCGACGGGTGTGCCTTCGGGGGTTCCCACTGGGATTCCGACCGGGGTTCCGACAGGGGTGCCCACGGGTGTCCCGACTGGGATTCCGACGGGCGTACCCACGGGGATCCCAACCGGGATTCCAACAGGCATACCGACGGGGATCCCAACCGGGATTCCGACAGGCGTACCCACGGGGATCCCGACCGGGATTCCGACAGGATTGCCCACTAGTTCCCCGACCTGCCCCACCGATCCTTGCGGACACGGTGGTCCGAGCGGGATCCCGACAGGCCTTCCCACCGGTCTGCCGACCGGAGTGCCCACCGGGCTCCCCACAGGCCTTCCAACCGGTGTTCCGACCGGCATCCCGACCAGCGGCGGCGTTCCGACCGGCCTTCCCACGGGAGTCCCGACCGGAGTTCCCACCGGCCTGCCGACCGGCATCCCGACCGGAGTCCCCACCAGCATTCCGACGTGCATCGCGACCAGCGGCCCCACCGGCGCTCCGAGCAGCGTTCGCCCGACCGGCGGCCCGTCGGGCGTGCCGACCGGCACCACGCCGCCGACCTCGCCGAGCAGCACCCTGCCGTCCACACCGTCGAGCACACCGTCGAGCAGCGTGCCGTCCACGCCCTCGAACTCCAGCCAGCCGTCGACCTCGCCGAGCGGCACCCTGCCCTCGACTCCGGCGCCGAGCTCGTCGTGGAGCTCGCCGAGCCCTGTCCCGAGTTGGCCGTCGACCCCGCCGAGCACTCCCTGGACCTCGTCGGGCCCGACCACCCCGTGGTCGCCCACGCCGCCGACCACACCGCCCACGACGCCAACGCCGACGCCCACCCCCACGCCGACACCGACCCCGACGCCCAC
>NZ_JAACYW010000058.1 GCF_015356825.1 Catenulispora rubra
GGATCCAAACCCTCAACCTCAAAGTCGAGAAAACAACCCCCACCACCACAACCCTCCGCCTCCCCTGGAGCCAGAACCTCGCCCGCGAAGGCGGCACCCTCTGCGGCCAAGCACTGATGGCAGCAGCCGACACAGCAACGGTCCTGGCCATCGCTGCGGCCCGCGGCGCCTTCTGCCCGATGACGACCGTCCAGCAGAACACCACCTTCCAGCGCCCGATCAAGGAAGCGGACGTCCTCATCACGGCCCACGTGACGAAACTCGGGCGCACGCTGGCGTTCACGGACATCACGATGACGCCGGCGCCGCCGGTCGGCGGGGGAGCGGGGACGGAGGCGGAGCAGCCAGCGGGGGAGGCGTCGGCAGAGACACAGCTGGCCCCGCCGGCAGCGCACGCCACAACCGTGTACGCGCTTCTCGGCTGACCACCCAGCCCCGCCGCACCCACCAAAACGGTGGCGCAACCCCCACCGCGGACCTGATATCGTCTCTACGTCCCGAGCCCCCGTAGCTCAGGGGATAGAGCACCGCCCTCCGGAGGCGGGTGCGTAGGTTCGAATCCTACCGGGGGCACATATGATGATCAGCTAATCCGAATGACGACGTCCGGCGTGATCGTCGGAGGCTTGTTGAATCTGCGTCGCGGGGTGCGAGCGACTGGCATGTGCGCTGCCCGAGGGCTGAGGTATGAGGCCCGAGCGACCTAGGACCGGACGCTGCCGTCCTGGAGCGTGATGTCGATTCGGTAGCTGAGCAGTGCGGGCATGTCGGGGGCGCACGTGGTCGGGTAGGGGGTCACCTTGTCCACAGCCTCGAGCAGGTCCCGCTTGGTCCACGTCGGTGGGCGTACCGGCGGGCACGGCGACGACTACGGTGCCGATGGCCGGGTTGACCATCTCGATCACCGGGCCGTCGACGGGCACCGCGCGGACGTCGATCCGGTGCGTGGGGGCGGGGAATCTGATCTCGTTGATGTCCATGCCCACCAGCGTCAACGGGACCGGCGGCCGCATCCAGGGACAAGTGATCCGGTGACAGCAGACACGCACCTTGCGTGCGGGATACAGGTCCAGCCTCAACGAAGCGGAGTGGACGCATGAACCGTGCCGAACTTGCCGACTTCCTGCGCACTCGTCGCCAGGCGCTGAAACCAGAGGATCTCGGGCTGCCCCGCACTCGCCGACGCCGCACGAGCGGCCTGCGTCGCGAGGAGGTCGCCGAGCTGAGCAACATCTCGACGCGATTACTGCAGTCGCATCGAGCAGCAGCGCTGCCCTGGGCCTGGCGAACAGATACTCACCGCCGTCGCCCGCACTCTGCGCCTGGCCCCGGGAGCGCGACCACTTGTTCCGCCTCGCCGGCTACCCGAGGCCGCAGCGCGTCGCACGGACCGACCACGTGAACCCGGGCATGTCAGCGATCTTCCACAGCATGTAGGAAGCTGCGGCGATGATCTTCAATCAGCTCGGTGAAACCCTCGCGCAGAACCACTTCGCCACAGTGCTGTTCGGAGATCAGACCACGTATACCGACGTGCGCCGTGCCCTGGCCTACCGGTGGTTCATCGACCCGGTCGAACGGGCCCTGTTCCCCGAGCAGGACCACGCCCGGCACGGACGCACCATCGCGGCGCAACTGCGTGGAGCCCAGGAGCGCGACTCCACTGGTCCTCGCGTCCAGGCGCTCGTCGACACGCTACGACGCGCGAGCCAGGAATCCGCGCAGATCTGGAGCGACCACCCGGTTGCAGGCCTGCACCGCGCGCCCAAGCGCATCGAACACCCCCGGCTCGGCGTCCTCGATCTTCATGGACAGAGCCTGCTTGACCCCGACCAGTCCCAACTGCTGACCGTCTTCACCGCCCCGGTCGGCAGCGGGAGCCTCGGCAAGCTCCTGCACCTCGTTGGGCAACCGGCCTGATCGAGGCAGCCAACAGGGATGACCCGAAGCGGTGGTCTTGACGCGGGGGAGTAAGTTATAGAGCGACCACTAACCTAGGAGCGAACGTGACAGTGAACATGACAGCCAAGGACGACGGCGCCGACACCCGGACTGCTGCGCAGCACGCGGTGGCCGAGCACCTGCGCCTCACCGCCGCGGGGAACACTGCCGAGTGGGTGGCGCTGTTCGCCCCGGACGGGGTGCTCGAGTTTCCGTACGCGCCGGTCGGCGTGCCTCGGCAGGTGAAGGGACGGGAGGCGTTGTTCGAGCACATGAGCCACTTTCCTGAGACGTTCGACGTCGAGTTCGTCGACCTGGTGTTCCACGACACGGTCGACCCGAGTCTGGCGATCGCTGAATTCCGCTCGAAGGGCACTGCGCTGGCGACCGGCAAGCCGTACCGGCAGACGTGCATCTCCGTCGTCCGCACCGATGGCGACGGGCTCATCACGCACTACCTGGACTACTGGAACCCGCTGGTGGCGATCGAGGCCCTGACGCCGGACGACGCCGCGGCGGTCCCGGAGCCCGCCGTGACTTTTGGAGGCTGAAGAACGGCCGTGTTTAACTGATGCCCATGCCCGCCGCCGGCAGCAGTTCCAAGAGCGACGAACGACGCCAGGCCATCGTGGCCGCCGTAGTCGGTTGCTTCGCGCAAAAGGGCTTCTACGGCACGACGACGCACGAGATCGCCGATTGGGTCGGCGTCTCACAGCCGTATCTCTACCGCCTGTACGCGAACAAGGAAGCGTTGTTCGCCGCGGCTGTCGACCACGTGTCCGTCGTGATGACCGAAACCCTGCTCGCGCACTCCCCGGCTCCGGGCGGCGGGGCCGAGCCGGGATCCGAGGCCGCGCTGGACGCGGCGCGCGGCGGCTACGCCGCCCTCGTCGCGGACCCGGCAATCCTGCGTTTCCTCATGCACGCGAACTGCGCAGTCGGGGAGCCGCTGGTGGCGCAGGCCGTGCGCCGGTGCTACGCCAAGCAGGTCGACACCGTCCGGTACATGCTCGGCGGCGACGACGAAGCCGTGCGGCGCTGGTTCGGCGCCGGAATGCTCGACAATGTGGTCACGGTGCTGGGTCTGGCCGATATCGACGAGCCGTGGGCGCACGTCCTGAGGGCCGACTGACTCGACAGCGGGGTCGGCGTCAGCTCCAAAGATGCTGTTCAAGCATCGCGCCTCATCGCGTCCGGAGGAAGGGCAAGCGTCGTGGCCCGCTCTTTAAGCCTGTGGCAGTGGTTCGTCGCCTTGCGTCATTCGAGCTTGTACGTGTCGAGCCGGCCGCACATGCCCAGGGCCCGACTCGCGGCCTCCGGCGGCTGTTCGCAGCGCAGCGCGGCCTGCAGGAGGTGGTCGGTGCGCCCAGCTCGCAGAGTTCTGAGCTGCTCGGCAGTCTGCTGGGCGGCCGCGAGCGGCCCCGAGCGCCATACCGTCTCCCAACGGTCCAGTCGGTCGGTGCGCAGCGCCACGGCCTGCCGGTAGAAGTGTTCGAGCGAGGCGGTGCGTCCTGCGGCCAGGTCGGCGCCGAGCGCGGAGTAGCCCTCGATCGCGAGGTCCCGGCGGCGGTGGGCGTCCGCTTCGGTGTGCACCTGGGCCGCGCGCTGGTAGGCCTCCGGGTCGGCCAGGATGTCCGGGGGGAAGGCGAGTACGGCGTCGCCGGCCTCCGGCAGGCCGCTGTTCTGCATCACCACCACGACTTGCAGTGCTCCGTCGAGGTTGATGGCGCGGTGGATCGTTCCGGGACCGAACCAGACGACGGTCCCGGGCCGCAGCTCGGTTCGAGCCGGGCCCGCAGCGGTCAGCGTGTGCAGTTCCCCGCGGCCGCCGACGACTACGTACGCCTCCGTACAGGCGAGGTGGACGTGGGGGGAGCCGCCGCACAGCCCGTCCGCGGCGTCCCAGTCGTAGACGTGCAGCCGGGAGACCGCGGTCCCGCCGGGAAACGTCGACGTCATGTGCTGAGCTCCGCGGCGATTCGCTGTGCCGCGCGAACGGCGAGAGCGACGCTGGTGATGGTCGGGTTGCAGGCGGTCGATGTGGGGATCACGTTGTTGCCGCCGATGACGAGGTTCTCGATGCCCCAGACCCGGCCGTAGGTGTCGCAGACGGACTCGCCGTCGTCGGCCGGGCCCATCCGCGTGCTTCCCTGGTAGTGCAGCGACGATCCGCCCGGCATGAACGCCGGTTCGCCGAGGACGAACTCACCCACCAGGCGCCCGGCTCTGACTGCCTCCTCGCGCAGACGCTCGACTGTCTCCGCGTCGCGCGAGGTGAGCGTGTAGTGGATGGTCATCGCGGGCATTCCGAATGCGTCGGTCTCGGTGTCGCTGAACTCGATCGCGTCGCTGAACTGAAGTTCCTTCGCGCCGTACCAGGCCAGGCCCGCGTTCGGCACACGCGCTCCGTCCACTCCGGTGTCGTATCGTCCGGTCGGTGCGACACCTGCCGCAAGGATCATCGGGCTGCGTGAACCGGGGTGGACCTGGCCCTGCATGGGGCGGATTCCCTCGACGTAGGGAATCAGGACCGCGCCGACCGGGCGGACGCCGTCGGCCAGCGGCTCGACTTTCCCCGACAGCGCGTCATGCAGCCTGATCGCGCCGATCACTTTGAGATGGTCGTTGAGGTAGCGGCCCAGCGCGCGGGGCCGGATCTGCGAGGCGAACAGCAGTTGCGGCGTCCGCAGAGCGTCGGCGGCCACGACGACGCGCGTGGCATGTACTTCGTAGATCTCGCCGGAGCTCCGGTCCATCAGCTCGACCCCGACGGCCTTCCGGCCATGAAGGACGATCCGGCGGGCCAGGGTATCCGGCCGGAGCTCGAAGGCCCCGTCACCGCGTGCGTCGTCGAGCAGGTCGCCGAGAATCACGTTCGTGCCCGAGATGCGTGTTCCGTCCGCGTCGTTGGTGACCGCGAACGGTGTGAGCTGGACCGGCGGAGCATCGGGCGCGGTGCCGTCGAACGCGTCCCCGAGCAGCGATACGAGCTTCGCCAGGAGCGGGTCCCCGCCGTCGAGGTCGCGCGATACGTGGAGCAGCCGGTCGGCCTCGGCGTAGGCGGCTTCCAACTCGTCTTCGGGAATGAAGTCGATCCGTTCGGATCCGCTGGGCCGGGGCACCGACGCCGTCCAGTGCACGCCCATGCCTCCCACGCCACTCGACATGCCGGCGGCGGGCAATCCGAACTCGCCGGGCAGGCGCGATCGCGGTCCGGCCAGGAAGAGTGCCGGACGCAGAAGCAGCGCCGGGTCCGAGTCCGGCTCGACGGCCCGTCCGGCCTCGTAGAACGGTGCCTCCACGTGCGGACGCCCTGAATCAGGCCCCTGTGCCGACTGCTGAGCGGCGCTTCGCTCGGCCGCGGACAGGTTCTGCACGTGCTCGCCGATGCGGGCGTTGAGGACGGGGCCGGCTTCGACCATGAGGACTCTGGCATGCGGCGCGCTGTCGGCGATCACCCTCGCGAAGGTGGAACCGACGGGTCCGCTTCCGACGATGAGGACGTCGACATCGTTCCCTGATATCCGCTTCGACTCACTCACCTGCGACACGTCCGTTCGTGAAAGAGGTGACGCTGAGCCCCGTCGGATCGCCTTCGAAGGCGACGCGGACCGGCTCACCTGGCCGCAGGTCGAGGTAGTTTCCAGAGAACGTCGCATCGGGTGCCTCGATGCACGTGAAGTAGCTGTACCCGTCCGCGGTGAGCGTGATCTCGTTCGACCCGGTCACGGTCGCCTCCACCTTCGAGGCGGGGAACGCGATCTCCTTGAGACGTCCGAAGAAGCACCGGTTCGAGGGCAGGCCGTCGAAGGACACCCAGGCGACCCGATCCGGTCCCGTCCCGAGGTCGGCGAGGTCGGCCGACCAGACGGGCACGGAAGCACCGGGTCCGAGGCGGGCTTCGACCGACGCGCGGACGAGGGCGCCGCCGTCGATGGTCGAGACGTCGACGGCGAGCGTCGAGGCGAAGTCGGCGACGCCGCTGTTGGTGACCCACAGCTCCAGGCCCCGGACGGACTTGAGGAAGGTCGCGATGACCGGGGCGAACGCCCGCTGCACGAAGAAGTACGCGGCCTTGGGCGTCAGCTCGTGGTCGATGATCGACCAGCTCATGCCCGGCCAGGAGTCGTTGAACTGCCAGATCAGCGCACCGCTGTTGTGCGGTTGGCGTCGGCGGTAGTGCTCGATCCCGTATTTGAGGCCTTCGGCCTGGGTCGCCATCGTGAAGTCGACGTAGCTGTCGAGGTCGGTCGGCAGCCCGGTCTCCACCGCGAGCAGGTCGTCGGCTTTGCGTTTCGGCGTGTCCTTGATGTGGGCGTCGAACGCCGGGCTGTGAAGCGTGAGCTGTCCAGGAGAGATCCAGCGCTCGAGGGTTGATCGCGCCGGAGAGGCGTGCAGTCCGAACTCGCTGATGAACTTCCCGGTGTCGTACTTGTAGCGCTCGAAGTGCATCGCCTCGCCTCGGCTCGCGTACGTCTCCGGCGACGTGGCTCCGACGTTGACGCCGTGCCACACCTCCCACGCGTGACGGTCACCGTCCAGGACGCCGTTCGTGCGCCCGGGGTCGTTCTCGCCGTACGGGCTTCCCGGCCAGTACGGAATCTCGGGTGAGTGCTCTGCGATGAGCGCCGGGAACAGCTCGTGGAAGAACCCGTATCCCCAGTTGCCCGGTGCGAAGTCCCCGTAGACCAGCTGGTGCTTGGGGTGGACCTCGTTGTTGCCGGCCCACAGCGCGAGGCTTGGATGATTGCGCAGGCGCTTCACCTGGAAGTCCGCCTCGAGCGCCACTTCGCGGGCGAAACCGGGCTCTTCGCTGGGATAGTCCATGCAGGCGAAGAGGAAGTCCTGCCAGATGAGGATGCCGAGTTCGTCGGCGGCCCTGTAGAAGGCGTCGTCCTCGTAGATCCCGCCGCCCCAGACCCGCAGCATGTTCATGTTGCCGTTCTTCGCCAGGCCCACCAGCTCGCGGTAGGTCTGCGCGGTCGTGGTGCCGAGCATCATCGTCGTCGGAACGGTGCACGCGCCGCGCGCGTAGACGGGGAATCCGTTGAGCACGAACCGGAAGAGCCGGCCGCCGTCGGGATCGTCGGACCGGTCGAGCTCGATCGTCCGGATCCCGACGCGGGCCGTGACTTCGTCCCCTGACGTCGCGACGCGTAGGTCGTACAGCGCGGGAGTCCCGAGATCGTGCGTCCACCACGGCTGGACGTCCTCAAGCGCGAAGCACACCCGGCCGTCGACGGTCACGCCTTCAACCACTGCACCGGTCGGGGAGGTGAGCGTGACGGAGGCCGGCCCGTCGGCGACCACTGACACGACGACGGTCGCCGTTCGCGCCTCCAGGTCGACGGCGGAGGTCGAGAAGTGCCACTCCTCGATGACCGGGCCGGACGTGCTGACCAGCTCGACCGGCATCCAGATGCCGACGGACGGCAGCCGGGGTGCGAAATCCCAGCCCCAGGAATACGTCGGCTTGCGCCGCATCGTGTAGGCGAGGTCGTTGAAGTTGGCACCGGTGCCGTCCTTCTGCGCCTCCTCGACGGCCTCGGGGGCGATGGCGGCGAACGCGATCGTCGAGCGTCGGGCCGTCTCAAGGATGTTCTCCGGCACCTCGATGCCTTCCAGCGGCGGCGTGAACATCAGCACGAGCTCGTTCTCGGCCCGGACCGCGTCGGTGATGTCGAACCGCGCGGGCCGGAACATGTTCTCGTGGTGTCCCAGCACCTTGCCGTTGAGCCACACCGTCACCACGGTGTCGAGGCCGTGGAAGTCCAAGCGCAGGCGGCCGTCCTCGGCGACGGGCGGCGAGGCGAACCTGGTCCGGTACCACCAGGTCTTCTCCGCCACCCAGCCGGCGAGCCGTTCGTTATCGTCGAGGTAGGGATGCGGCAGCCGGCCTGCTTCGACGAGCGAGGCGTGGACTTCGCCCGGCACGGTCACCGGGAACCAGTCGAGGTCCGCGATGGCGGTCACCGGGACCGGCGCGTCGGTGAACGCCAGCTCGAACTCGCTCAAGGGCGTGTGTTCCGTCATCAGAAGAGCCTTCCGTAACCGAGTTCCACCAGGTTGCGCTGCGACAGCGCGACGCAGTCGAAGGGGTCGCGGCCCAGGAGGTCTTCCTGTTCGACGATGAGGTACCCGACGTTTGCGGCGAGGCTCGCCTCGATGATCCCGGCCATGTCGAGGGCGCCTTCGCCGACTTCGGCGTCGTGGACGAGCGCGGCCAGCGCCGCAAGCATGGCGGGGACATCACCCGACGCTGCTGAGGCGAAGGCATCCGGCGGAATGCGGTCGACCCGGTAGTCACGCAGGTGGACCAGGGCGACCCGGCTCGCGTGTTCGGCGATCAGGCGAGCCGGATCGACTCCGCCGCGGTAGGCCCAGTGCACGTCGATCTCGAACGTGAGCGACGGCGCGTGCTTCGCGATGAGATCGAACTGGCTGACACCGTCGAACCTCGCGAAGTCGAAGTGGTGGTTGTGATAGCAGAGCTCGATGTCGTGCCGGGCGAGGCGCCGCGCCATCGCGTCGGCTGCTTCGGCGAACTCGATGAGTCCCGCCGTGGACGTCATCGCTTCAAGCGGAGGCATCGGCATCCGCACCGTGGACGTCCCCAGGGACGCGGCGTCCTCGACGATCTTGTCGAAGTCCTTGGTGAGCGACGCCGCCGTCATGCCCGGTGGCGTCGTGAACAGGGCGGATATCGCGGCGACCGTCACTCCGAGTTCCGACCGCGCGCGGTTGAACTGCGCTACGTTTTCGGCGCTCAGCGGGATCTGGGAGATCTCGAAAACCGAGTAGCCGATCTCCGTCGCCTTCTTGAGCGTATCGAAGGCACCCACCTCGGAGACGCTCTCCTTCAGCATCATCGTTTGCAGACCGATTCTCGGCATCGGATTCAGCCTCTTTCTTCGAGATGGGCTCGTACGGCCGTGACGACGTCGTCCTGCCAACGCCGCGCTGTCGGGAGCAGCCCGGTGAGGATCTGCGAGCCGTGCACCAGGCCGGGATAGACGGTGAGCGAGACCGGGATTCCGGCCTCGACGAGGCGGTCGGCATAGCGGCGGCCGTCGTCGGCGACCGGGTCGTACTCGGCGACGGTGATGATCGCCGGCGGCAGGCCGGTCAGGTCTGCGGCGTGGAGCGGCGATGCGAGGGGGTCGGTGCGGTCGCGGTCGCCGAGGTACTGCTCGACGCACCAGCGGAGGTCTTGCTCGGTCTGCAGGAATCCCTTGCCGAAGGCGGCGACGGATGGCGAGGCCCAAGTGAGGTCGAGGGCGGGGATCTCCAGCAGTTGCAGGCGTGGAGCGGGCTCGCGGCGATCGCGCAGGAGCAGGCAGAGCGCTGCGGCGAGATTCGCGCCCGCGCTCTCGCCACCGACACCGATCCGGTCGGGGCCGATGCCGAGCCGTTCGGAGTTCTCGACCGCCCAGCGCAGCGCCGCGTGGACGTCATGGAGCGCGGTGGGAAACGGATGCTCGGGGGCAAGGCGGTACTCGACCGACACCACCACGATGCCGGCGCCGGCGGCCAGTACTCGGCAGCGGCGGTCGACGTCGCCGAGGCCACCCGACCACCAGCCGCCGCCGTGGAGATGCAGGAGCGCGCCCCTGGCGCCGGCGTCGGCCGGACCGTCCCGGTAGATCCGGAGGGTGATCTCCCCAGCCGGCTCTTCGACCGGGACCAGTTCTTCCCAGACCTCTGCGACGCCGACCGGAGCCGCTACGAAGCCCGCGTACAAAGCGGCACTGCCGTGTCCGCCTCGCACGCGTCGTCGATCGGCCGCATCGGTCCAGGCCGGTGTCGGCAACGAGTTGTAAACATCGAGCAGGGGAGCCAGCAGGGGGTCCAGAGGCATGTCGCACTCCAAGGTGGTGGCCGCACTCCAAGGTGGTGGCGGAGATCCGCCTACAGCGGTCACCGCCCGAAGCAGCGGTGCGCCAACACCTAGTGATACTAGCTTTTCGCGGAGCGCGCCAGTCCGCCCGTAATCTCGAACGAATTTCCTTAAATCAGTCGGTCGAGCCGCCGAGGGCCTCGTAGAGTCGCTTGAGATCCGCGACCATGTCCACCGACGACGGATCGCGCAGCCACTGGATGCCCAGGCCCTCCATGGCGGCCAGCATGACCCGCGCCTTCCAGGGCTCCTCGTCGCCGAGGTTCTTGCCGATCATCGCCAGCACCACCTCGGACCGTGCCTTCATGAAGTCGTGGGCCGCGTGCTCGGGCGACACCGAGGCCGTTGCCATGTCCAGCAACAGCTTCACCAGGCCGGGGGTCTCGGCGGCGTGTTCGAGCAGGGCCCAGGCGCCTTCGAGGGTGGTGAGGTCGAAGGCCGCGACGTCTGCGCGGTCGCGAGCGGCGAGGATTTCGACCAGGAGTTCGTCTTTGCTGTCGAAGTAGTGCAGGACGCCGGCTTCGGTGAGGCCCACGGTGTCGGCGATGCTGCGCAGTGACGGGCCTTGTGGTCCGGAGGAGGCGTAGGCGGCCAGGGCGGCGTCCAGGATCTGGGCCCGGCGGGCCAGGCCTTTGGCATAAGGGCCACGCTTCGCAGGAGCATCCATTTCGCCATCCTAACGAGCCTGCGCCCGGCAGGCTGTGGCCCTTTGGCGTCTGTGACGGCCGCCGGAGCCCTACCGGCAGCCCCCGGACCTGCCTGTTCACAAAAACCGAGTGAGCTTAATTTTTCCTGCCAGAAACCTAGTACTCCTGGGTTTTTGCGAGTACGGTCGCCAGACATCGGGTCGACCGGCAGCGGTCCCCGAGGTGAACCGCCCGCGAAGAGGAGCTCCGGATGCCCCAGCAACGCCCTACCGCGACCCGTCAGCCGGTCGTGCTGGACCGTTTCGAGCTGGCCGCGACGCCGGATGACGTCGCCGACCCGGCGGCGCTCGCGGCGGCGGACCCGCGGTGGATGCCCGCAGTCGTGCCGGGCGGAGTGCACGAGAGCCTGCTGGCAGCAGGGGAGATCGAGCACCCCTACCTCGACGGCAACGAGGAGGCGGTCGGTTGGGTGGAGCAGGGCGTCTGGTGGTACCGGACCTCGTTCGAGCTGGCGGACCCGGTACCGGCCGGGGACCGGCTGCGGCTGGTGTGCCACGGCCTGGACACCGTGGCGACACTGTGGCTCAACGGCGCCGGACTCGGCACCCACGAGACGATGTTCCGGCCCGCCGAGTTCGACGTCACCGACCTGGTGACCGCGCACAACACCCTGATCATCAGGTTCCGGCCCCCGCTGGACGGGCTCAGTGTGCCGCCGGCGATCGCCGAGACCGCCGCCCGGGTCCGCGTCGCGCTGAACTCCCTGACCGAGGTCGGGACGGAGTCGGACGAGAACGAGAACCCGCCCGGAATCCTCTCCGGGAACCTCGCGCTCACCCTGCGGCGCAAGGCCACCTTCTCCTGGGGCTGGGACTTCGCGCCGCGACTGCCTTCGATGGGCCTGTGGCAGCCGGTCGAACTCGTCCAGGACCACGGCGCCGTCATCACCGGCCACCACATCCGCGTCACGTCGCTCGACAAGCAAACCCGCGAAGTGCAGGTCGCCGTGTCGGTCGGTGTCGAAGCCCTCGCAGGGACTGGAGACCTCGACGCGTCGATCGTCCTGACCGCACCCGGCGGTGCGCGTACCGAACTGCGGCTCGAACTGCCCGCGACGCAGGGCGCCGACCGCGGTGCCGAGGGATGGGTGGTCATCCAGGAGGCCCAGCTGTGGTGGACGCACGACCTCGGCAGCCAGCCGCTCTACGACGTCGTCATCGAGATCGGCGACGCGAACGGACCGCTGGACCGGGCGACAGACCGGATCGGACTGCGCACGATCACCTTGGACCGCAGCCAGGACGCTGTCGAAGGCGGACGCCACTTCCGATTCGTCCTGAACGACACGCCGCTTTTCGCGCGCGGCGCGAACTGGGTCCCGGCGTCGATGCTGGTCGGTTCCGTCACCGCTGAGGACCACCGCTCGCTGGTGCGGACCGCGCGCCACGGCAACATGACGATGCTGCGGGTCTGGGGCGGCGGCGTCTATGAGCCCGACGCCTTCTACGAGGCCTGCGACGAGCAGGGAATCCTCGTCTGGCAGGACTTCATGTTCGCCTGCATCGACTACCCCAGCGACGACCCGCACCTGTACGCCGAGGTCGTCAAGGAGGCGGAGTTCCAGGTCAGCCGCCTGCGAAACCATGCCAGCCTCGCGCTGTGGTGCGGCAACAACGAGGTGCACGCCCTGCATGGCGTCGTCTACGGCAACCTCGATCCCGGCGGCTGGGGATGGTCGTTCTTCCACGAGGTCCTGCCCGACGCGGTCCAGCGGTTCAGTCCCGGAACGGTCTACTGGCCCGGCAGCCCGTGGGCTGATTCCGACCCGCGCGGCGTCAACGGCGTCGCCGACGGCGACCGGCACGCCTGGGAGGTCTGGCACGGCGTCGACGTCGGAGCCGGCGGCCCCACGGAGTTCGCCGGCAAGGGCGAGTCCGTGCACTTCGGCCGCTACACCCACGACCGAGGCAAGTTCATCAGCGAGTTCGGGATCCACGCCGCCCCGGAACTGCCGACACTCGAGCGCTGGACACCGGGGGAGGAGCTCAGCCTCAAGTCGGAGGCGTTCCTGCGCCGGATCAAGGACAAGCCGAAGAACAAGGGCGACGAGCTCATGGCCTTCGAGACCGGTCTGCCCCACGACCTCGGCGAGTACATCGACTTCTCCATGGCCTGCCAGGCCGAGGGGCTCAAGTTCGGGATCGAGCACTACCGCCGCCGCCAGCCCCACAACAGCGGCACCCTCGTCTGGCAGCTCAACGATGCCTGGCCCGGACTGAGCTGGTCGATCATCGACTTCGACCACGTACCGAAGGCCGGCTTCTACTTCACCCAGCGCGCCTATACCCCGCTGCTGGCCAGCTTCCTGCACCAGCCCGACGGCAGCCTCGAACTCTGGCTGACCAACAGCGGGATCCAGGCAGCGGCCGGTGAAGTGCGCATCGAGGTGGCGACCTTCGACGGCAAGCACGTCATCGACGAGCTGATCGCGGTGACCATCGACGCGCTCGACTCCGGGCCGGTGTGGCGGGCGGACGCCGAGCAGGTCGCGGCCGGCCCCGACCGGTTCGCCTGGGTCTCCAGCCCCGACGGCCTGATCGCGGACAACCGCCTGTTCTTCGCTCGGCTCAAGGACCTGGCCTTCGGCGAGCCCAGCCTGCAAGCGACGGTCACCCGCGTGGACGCCACCAGCGCGTCGGTGCGGATCCAGGCCCAGGGCTACAACTACCTCACCCGCGTCACCAGCCTGATCGCCGGCGCCTGCTTCAGCGCCAACTACTTCGATCTCCGGGACGGGGAGCATGCCGAGATCGCGGTGACCGGCCTGCCGTCCGGCTTCGACCTCGCAGCCCTGAGCATCGCCGCCTACGGCCCGCGACCCGCGACCACCACACGCATCGAGACCTGACCCGCATCACCCGCGCCGCCAGCACTGCACCAGCACTCTCGCATCGCCCACAGCACCAACGCTCACGACCGTGAGCCCCGACCTGGAGGACAACGATGGCCATCAGACGCGCAATCGCCTGGGCATGCACCGCAGCACTGACCACCGCCGCGCTCGCCGCGTGCGGCGGCACCTCCGGCACGAGCGCGGCGGGCGGATCCACCACAGCCGGGGCCGGAACGCTGTCCCTGGGCGGACTTTTCTCGGCGGTGAACTTCAACCCCTGGCTGTCCCCGAACGGGCCCAACGCCAGCTTGGACTACACGACCGCGGTCTACGACTCGCTCACCAGCCTCACCGGTCCGGACACCGTCGGGCCCGACCTGGCGACCGCCTGGACCTTCACCACGCCCACGACGCTGCGGATGACGCTGCGCACCGGCGTGACGTTCTCCGACGGCACCCCGCTGGACGCCGCAGCGGTCAAGGCCAACTTCGACTACGCCAAGACCGCCTCACCGCCGGGCCAGCTCAACGCCTACGTCGCCGGCCTGACCAGCACCGTGGCGGACCCCACGACCATCCAGTTCACCTCGCCCGTCCCCGAACCGGACCTGCCCTACGACTTCGCGACCGGAGCTGGGTTCATCGTCAGCCCCAAGGCCCTGGCCCAGCCTGCCGGCTTGGCCACCACGCCGGACGGCAGCGGCCCGTACACCCTGTCCGCCAGCGGAACGATCACCAACCAGAAGTACTCGTTCGTCCGCCGGACCGGGTACTGGAACACCGCGGCCTTCCCGTACGACAGCGTCGCGCTGAAGATCTTCAGCTCGACCCAGGCCATGGACGACGCGCTGCGGTCGGGACAGATCCAGGTACAGCAGGGCACCCCGACGACGGACAAGGCTGACAAGGCCGCCGGGCTCAACACACTGCTGGGACAGCAGAACACCGACGTCGGGATCTGGCTCAACGACCGGTCCGGCAGCATCCTGAAAGCCCTGGGCGACGTGCGGGTCCGCCAGGCGTTGAACTACGCGATCGACCGCAAGACCATCATGACCGCGGCGTTCGGCACGAACGGCACCGCCTCATCGCTGGTTGTCGCGTCCGGTGAGGACGGCTACGCCGCCAACGCGGCCGCCTCCTACCCATACGACCCGGCCAAGGCCAAAGCCTTGCTGGCGGAAGCCGGATACGGAGGCGGCTTCACGCTCCCGTTGCTCAGCACCCAAAGCGGCGACCTGCTGGCCCAAGCCGTCGCCGGCTATCTGAGCGCCGTCGGCGTCACGGTCAAGATCTCCGACCACAACACCGACTTTGTCCAGCAGGCATTCGCCGGCACCTGGCCGTCCATGGTCTTCGAATACAGCACACAGCCGGTCGCCCAGGCGATGGCCGGGCTGCTGTCGCCCAAGGGCTTCGCCAACCCGAACCACTCCACCGACCCGCAGATCGACGCCCAGATAGGCACGGCGCTCGCGGCCTCGGGCACGGACCGGACGACGGCGCTGAACTCCCTCATCGCCCGGGTCAACGACCAGGCCTGGTTCCTGATGGTCGGATCCTACGGGCTGCCCTACGCGACCGCGAAGGACGTCGCCTGCACCGATCTCGGTGCGCTGACCTGCACGCTGCCTTCGCTGCGGCCGGCCAAGTAGCCCGTTTCCGGCAACCGAGAACGGAGGACGTCATGTGGAAAGTCATCGCCCGCCGGCTGGCGCTGGCCATACCCCTGCTCTTGGTCGTGCTGACCGCGACGTTCCTGTTGCAGCAGCTGATTCCCGGCGACCCGGCGGCCTTCGTCCTGGGCAGCTCGTCGACCGCCGATCAGCGGACGCAGCTCGACGCGTCCTTCGGGCTGCACCGTCCACTGCCGGCGCAGTACTTCTCGACGTTCGGGCACGCGCTGAAAGGCGACCTGGGCAAGTCCTGGACGAGCGGAGAGTCCGTGGCGCACGCGGTGGCCACGGCGCTGCCGGTCACCTTGTCGCTCGCGGTCCTCGCGACGCTCCTCACGTTCGTCCTGGGCACGGCCTTGGGGATGCTGGCGGCGGTGCGCCAGGGCGGACGCGTGGACAGGGCCGTGCAGCTGGCCGCCGCTACCGCCAGCGCGATCCCCGGCTTCTGGGTCGCTATCGGGCTGGTGTTCCTGTTCGCCATCAAGGCCGGCGCCTTTCCGGCGACGGGATACGTCCCGCTGTCCCAGTCGCCGGGACTGTGGCTGCACTCGCTGGTCCTGCCGGTCGTCGCGCTGGCGCTGGCTCCCCTGGGACCGGTCGTGCTCCAGGCGCGCAGCGCGATGGTCGACGTGCTGGGCCGGGACTACATCAGATCACTGCGGGCCCTCGGCCTGCCGCCGTGGCGCATCGTCCTCAAGCATGCGCTGCGCAACGCGGCCGCTCCGGTGGTGACCACGATGGGGTTCAACCTGATCGGGCTTCTGGCCGGCACGGTCCTGATCGAGCAGGTGTTCAGCCTGCCGGGGCTCGGCAGTGTGCTGCTGACCGGAGTGCTGGGCCACGACGTCCCGGTCGTCCAGGGAGTCGTGGTGTTCTTCGCGGTCGCCGTGGTCGTCGTCAACCTCGCAGTCGACCTCCTGGTCGCGCTGCTCAACCCGAAGGCGCGGCAAGCATGAGCGCTTCTGTCTCACCGCCGAGCTCACCCGTGGTGAGTCAGGGCACACCGATGCAGGCCGCGCCTTCGAAGTCCGCGACGCCGTCCGCTCGCGCCGCTCGGGCACTGCGCAGTTCCCCGGCAGCGCTGCTCAGCCTCGCTTGGCTGGCCGTGCTGGTGATCGTCAGCGTGTTCGCCGGATATCTCGCACCGGAGAACCCGCTGACCCAGCACCTCACCAGCCTGCTCCAGACACCGTCCGGCGCGCACCTGCTCGGCACCGACAGTCTCGGGCGCGACATCCTGTCGCGGCTGATGCACGGCGGCGGCTCGATCCTGTGGGGCGCGGTCGAAGCGTCGGTGATCGCCGTCGCCATCGGCGTTCCCGCCGGATTGACCAGCGGATACCGCGGCGGGGTCGTGGACGCGGTCGTCTCCTGGTTCTGCGATCTCGCCTTCGCGGTGCCCGCCTTCGTCGTCCTGGTGGCCGCGGCGGTCATCTACCCCGACAACACGGCGCTGCTGATGGGCGTGCTCGGCGTGATCATGGCCGGATCGGTGACCAGACTGGTGCGCAACTCCACGCGGGTCATGCGCAACGAGTTGTTCGTCGACGCCGCACGGGTCTCGGGCCTGTCCCGACGCTCGATCATCCGTCGGCACATCCTGCCCGGGGTCCTCGCACCGATGGTCATGCTGTCGGCGACGAACACCGCGACCGGCGTGCTGGTGCTGGCGTCGCTGTCGTTCCTCGGTCTGGGCGGATCGCCGGAGTCGCCGTCGTGGGGTCAGATGATCTATGAGGCGTCGCAGAACATCGCCGTCGACCCCTGGCTGATGGTGGCGCCCGGGGCGGTCTTGGTCCTGACTGTCATGGCGTTCAACGTCATCGCGAACACGATGCGCGACTCGCTGCCCGGCAGCCGAAGCGCGATCGCCCCGGCGCGGGCCGTGCCGCGGGTCGGACGGCCCGCCACCGATGAGAGCTCCGCGCTCGACGTGTCGGGGGAGGCATCGGTTCTCGCTGTCGACGGGCTCGTGGTCGGCTTCCCGATCGGCGGTCGGCTACGGCCGGTGGTGGACGGTGTCAGCCTTCGGATCGCGCCCGGCCGGACGCTGGGTGTGGTCGGGGAGTCGGGCTCCGGCAAGACGGTCACCGCGCTCTCGGTTCCGGGTCTGCTGGCAGCGCCGGGGCAGATCATGGCGGGGACGGTCCGCTTCAACGGATCGCTGCTCACCGGCCGCACCGAGCGGCAGCTGCGACGGGTACGCGGACGCGGCATCGCCTACGTCGCGCAGGAGCCGATGGCCGCGCTCGACCCGTCGTTCACCATCGGCAGCCAGCTCGCCGAGGCCGTCCGGCATTTCGGGACCGCTCGCCGTGCGGCTCCCGCCCGCGTCCGGCAGTTGCTCGCCGAGGTCGGGATCAGCGATCCGGGCCGCGTCGCCAAGTGCTTCCCGCACCAGATCTCCGGCGGCATGGCGCAGCGGGTCGCGATAGCGCTCGCCCTGGCCGGCGACCCGTCCCTGATCATCGCCGACGAGCCCACGACCGCGCTGGACGTCACTGTGCAGGCAGCGATCCTCGACCTGTTCCGCGATCTGATCGGCGGCGGTCGGCGGAGCCTGCTGCTGGTCACGCACGATTTGGGTGTCGTCGCAGACCTTTGTGACACCGTCGCGGTGATGTACGCCGGCCAGATCGTCGAGCAGGGGTCCACCGCCGACGTGCTGAGCGCCCCGCGCCATCCGTACACCGCGGCGCTGCTGGCGTCGATGCCCGCTTCCGGTGGTGACGATCGGCTGCGCACGATCGACGGGACAGTGCCCGCGCCCGACATGTGGCCCGGCGGCTGCCGGTTCGCCGACCGCTGTCGGCTGGTCCAGGACTCGTGCCGCCAGGCGCCGGTTCCGCTGCGGGAACCGGTCCCGCTCGACGATCACGGCCTCGACCCCGACCCCACCGCCCGGCTCACCCGGTGCCTGCGCAGCGACGCCGTCGAAAAGGAGTTCACGCGATGACCGCATTGCTGGAAGTCGAGAACTTGTCGGTGCACTACGGACGATCCCGTCGACGGCCGGGACATGCTGCGGTCGACGGAGTCAGCCTCACCGTCGGACCGGGAGAGGCCGTCGGACTGGTCGGTGAGTCCGGGTCGGGGAAGACCACGATCGGCCGCGCCATCCTCGGACTGGCCGCCCCGACCGGCGGGAGTCTCCACTTCGACGGCGCCGACGTCACAGACGTCCCGGCCGAGAAACGCGCCGGCCAGGCTGCGGATCTGCAAGTGATCTTCCAGGATCCCTACGGATCACTCAATCCCTCCCGAACCATCCGCCAGATCCTCACCGAACCGCTCACCGCACGCGGAGCGCTGACCCGCGAGGCCGCGAACCAGCGGGTCGGGCGGCTTCTGCACCAGGTCGGCCTGCCCGCAGACGCGCTCGACCGCTATCCCGCCGCGTTCTCCGGCGGTCAGCGACAACGCATCGCGATCGCCCGCGCTCTGACCAGCGAACCCAAACTCGTCATCTGTGACGAGCCGGTCAGCGCGCTCGACGTGTCGACGCAGGCCCAAGTCCTCAACCTCCTCGCCGACCTGCGCTCGGAGCTGGGCCTGGCCTACCTCTTCATCGGCCACAACCTCGCAGTTGTGCGCAACGTCTGCGACCGCGTCGTCGTCCTCTATGAAGGACGCGTCATGGAGAGCGGACCTGCGGCCGAACTGATCGTGACTCCTCTGCACCCTTATACGCGCGCGTTGGTCGCAGCCGCACCGGTGGCGGACGTCGCCGCTCAGCGTCTGCGCCGTGAAGCTCGCCGGGCGACTCTTGCGGCGGCACCAGACCTTTCCGAACCCGTCGCGGGCTCGTCGTCCTGCCCCTTCGCGTCGCGTTGCCCCGACGCCGAGACCGTCTGCGGGCTGCGGCGACCCCGTGTCTTCACAGTCGGCGCTTTCACCGTGGCGTGCCACATGTACGACCGGGACTCCGGCCACACTCAGATCCGCGACTAGCGCGTCCCACCAGGAGGCATCGATGACCACCATCCACGGCTTCGCCGACGAAGGATTCGGACCGGTGGCCGACGCGTTCGCCGAGAACTTCCGCCTCGGTACCGAACTCGGCGCCGCCTGCGCGGTCTACCACCACGGCCGACTCGTCGTCGACCTGCACGCCGGCGTCGCCGACGACCGCACCGGCCGGCCCTGGACGGACGACACGCTCACCGTCGGCTTCTCGGTCACCAAAGGGCTGATGGCATTGTGCGGCCACCTTGCGAGGCAGCGCGGCCTGCTGGATTTCGACGCGCCGGTCGCCTCGGTCTGGCCGGAGTTCGCGGCCGGCGGCAAGCAGGACATCGCCATCCGTGATCTGTTCAGCCATCGGTCCGGCTTGATGGCCCTGGACGTCGATCTCACCATCGACGACGTGGCCTCGTGGTTCCCCGTCATCCACGCGATCGAAGAGCAGAAACCGCTCTGGGAGCCCGGGACGACCTTCGCATACCACGCACTCATGTTCGGCTGGCTGACCGGAGAGGTCCTGCGACGCGTCACGGGACTGCGGCCGGGCCCGCTCATCGCCGACTACCTCACCGGCCCGCTCGGCGCCGACGCCTGGATCGGACTGCCCGAGTCCGAAGCATCGCGCGTCGCTTACCTGGCTGCCCCGCCTGCGGCGCTCTCCTCGGCGTGGGTGGAAATGGCACTCGCGCTGCCGACTGTGGTCCGCTCAATGACGCTCGGCGGGGCCTTCCCGCCGCTTTTGATCGACGACCGGCATCCGTCGGACTTCAACTCCCGGGTCGTGCAGGCCGTCGAGGTGCCCGCCGCCAACGGCATCATGAGCGCTCGGGCCCTGGCGCGGATCTATTCGGCGGCGGTCTCCACCACCGATGGCCGCCCCAAACTGCTCGACGACGCGAGCATCATGGACGCCTTGACCGTCCGATCGATCGACAACCCGTGGCCCGGCGCACTCACCCCGCCGGGTATGCGGTTCTCCACTGGATTCCTGACCAATGGCATCCCGCACCGTCCGTTGCTTTCCGACGCGTCCTTCGGACACGACGGCGCCAGCGGCAGCCTGGGCTACGCCGACGCGGACCACGAGATCGGCTTCGGCTACGTCAACAACAGCCTCGCCGGTGCCGTCGACGGCCGTGCCAACCGGCTGACCGCCGCATTGCGCTCCAGCATGGGGCTTTAGTGGTTGTCGACACCAAGCGTGGTCCTTATGCCAAAGGCCTGGCCCGCCGGGCTCAGATCCTGGAAGCTGCCTTGGCCGCCTACGCCTCGTCCGGACCGCAAGGCCCGTCCCTGCGCAGCATCGCCGACACCGTCGGCCTCACCGAAGCCGGCGTCCTGCACTACTTCGACAGCAAAGACGAACTCCTCGTCGAAATCCTCGCCGCCCGCGACCGCGCAGACGTCGCGGCCTTCGACCTCACCACCCTCGAAGGCGCCTGGGCCCTGCTCGAACACGCCACGCACACCCCGGGCCTGGTGAAGCTGTTCCTCGACATGACCGTGGCCTCGGCGTCGGCCGACCATCCCGCGCGCGAGCTGATGCAGCGAAGAGCACACACCATCTTCGACATCATGGGCCGGTTCTACTCCGAGGACGAGCCGTGGAAGCCGAGAGTCATGCTGGCCGCGGCTGAGGGACTGCAGATCCAGTGGCTGCGCGATCCGTCCGTCGACATCGTCGCCGACCTCAGGCTGCTGCACGAACAGCTGCTCGGCTGTCCCCGCGAGCGTCCGTACACGAAAGGAGCGTGATGTGGCCGCGAGCCACTACCGCAGCAATCTGCGAGACATCCATTTCAACCTGTTCGAGGTGTTCGGGACTGGAGACAGTTTGGGCCGTGGGCCGTTCGCCGAGCTCGACGCCGCCACCGTACGCGACATCCTCAGCGAGGCCGAGCGCCTTGCCGTCGGACCGGTCGCGGCATCGTATGCCGAGTCGGACTGCAACCCTCCCGTCTACGACCCAGCGACGTGCAGCGTGTCGATGCCGGATGCGTTCAAGGCTTCTTACCAGGCATATATGGCAGCCGAGTGGTGGCGACTGGATATACCGGCCGCCCTGGGCGGCACCGGTGCGCCGCGCGCGTTGTGGTGGTCGATCGCGGAACTGATCCAGGGCGCCCAGGCCCCGGTCTTCATGTTCGGATCCGGACCGGGCATGGCCGGCCTGCTGTGGCGGTTGGGCACCCCGGCCCAGCGGCGCGTCGCCCAGATCATGATCGAGCGGCGCTGGGGCGCGACGATGGTGCTGACCGAGCCCGACGCGGGCTCCGACGTCGGGGCCGGGACCACGAAGGCGACGGCACAGCCCGACGGCAGCTGGCACATCCAGGGCGTCAAGCGGTTCATCACCTCCGGCGAGCACGACCTGGAGGAGAACATCGTCCACTTCGTCTTGGCCCGACCCGACGGCGCGGCCCCGGGTACCAAGGGCCTGTCGATGTTCGCGGTGCCCAAACACCGCAGTGTTCCCGCGTTCGAAGGAGATGTAGCCGCCCAGGAGATATGCCGTCCTTTCTATAGCCGGCCACTGCTCCGCTCTTCAGCAGGTCATCGCCTACTCGATGTATTGGGCCGCGCGCACTGCCGGCGCCTGCATCGGCCAGTGCGATGTTCAACTCTGCTCCCCGCCCTTGATGAGTTCTTTGCGGGATAGAACGCCGAGTTTCCGATAGGCCTTGTTCAGGTGGTAGCCGACTGTGCGGGGGCTGAGGAACAGGCGGGCCGCGATCTCCTTGTCGGAGAGGCCCTCGGCGGCCAGGCCGGTGATCTTGCTTTCCTGCGCGGTGAGGCCGCCGGCCGCGATGCTCTCGGGCGTCCTGCGGGGTTTCGTTGCTTCCAGTTCGGTGGCCGCCCGGTCCGCCCAGGGGCGGGCTCCGAGGGATTCGAACGCTCCAAGGGCGGCCGACAGATGGGTGCGGGCGTCGGCTTTGCGCCGGACGCGGCGCAGCCATTCACCGTAGAGGAGTTCGGTGCGGGCGTGTTCAAAGGGGCGTGAGTCGGTCCGATGGAGCTCGAGCGCCTCCAGATAGAGATGCTCGGGTTTCTCCGAGATCAGGGCTTTGCAACGGTTGACCAGCGCGTCGACAGACGGCTGTCGGATCTGCGCGGCCCAAAGCTCCAGACGCTTGGTGGCAGGAATCGCGTCGTCGTGACGGTCGAGGCGGACGAGGGCTTCTACGACGTCCGGCACACTGTGGATGGCCGGTGTGTCGAAGCTGCCGACGCCGTAGGCACGGAAGTCGAGGCGCCGCACGGCGGAGTCTGCGCGGCCGGCTGCCAGGTCCTGAACGGCGAGTGCCCATTGCGGCCAGCTGTTTCCCGGCATGGTGTGCTCGGTGACCGGGCTGCCGAGTGCCTCGCCGGCCGCCTCGAGGCAGCCGGCCTCATCGCCTTCGACTGCGGCCAGGTAGGCCAGCGTGCCTACGGCGTGCCGGAGCCATTTGCCCAAGCCGACATCGCGTGCCAGGTCCAGCGCCTCTGCGGCACAGGACCGGGCCGCCTTGTGTTCGCCGAGCAACAACTCGCAGCTCGACTGAAGGCACAGCATCGCGACGAGCCAACCGATCCGCCCGCTCAGCCGGCTCTCCTCGGCCATCGCGGCCACCACGTCCCGAGTCGGGCGTTCCTGGCCTGCGACAAGCCCGCCGACCGCGATGAACGACAGATCGTAGGGGCAACGCACCGAGGCCTGCCGAGCCTCGGCGATGGTCTGGCCGGGCGGCGGCATATCGGCGGTCGACCAGCCCGCGGCCAAGGCGGTCATCCAGACCAGAAAACGATGGACTGATGCCATCGGGTCGCGCTCCGGCAAACGCAACGCCGACAGTCGCTCGTTGGTGACGGCAAGCAGTTCGGGATCGCCGACGGACCACGCGGCGTTGGCCGCGGTCAGGTGCATCCGCAATTCCTGATGCGGATCCGTGCCTGCGATATGGACCGCGCCCTCGGTGAGCAGCGCATGGGCCGAACGTGGCCGGCCCTGCTTGAAATCGGCCGTCGCGCGGACTCGGGCGATCCTGGCGCGCAGTTCGGGCTCGCTGGGGAGTCGCGCGGCCTGCTCCGCCGCGGCCCGAGCGTCGTCGAGCCGAGCGGTCTCTGAGGCCATCTCGCCAGCCAGGGTGAGCCGTCGCGCCTTGTCCACCAGGACCGAGCTCAGCCGTGCGGCTTGGCTGTACGCTGCCGCGGCGGCCTCGTATCCACCGCGCTCGCGGGCACGTCTGGCGGTGTCTTCGAGCTCGGCCGCCACCCGGTCGTCGAGTCCTGTCGCGGCTTTTGCGCGGTGCCAGGCGCAACGATCCCGGTCTCCGGGGTCGGTGAGCGCGGCGGCGAGAGCGGTGTGCGCGGCGATCCGCGCCGACAGCGGTGCGGACTGGTAGACGGCGGCGTGCACGATGGGTTGACCGAACGCGATCCCGGTGCCGGTGAGCGTGATCAGGCCGGCGTGTTCCGCGATTTCCAGATCGGCGAGCGCGGCGCCGGATGCGCGCAGGACGACGCCGAGGTCTCCTGTGCCGTCCGCTGCGGCGATCAGTAGCAGTAGACGTGTTTTGTCGGGCAGCACGCGAAGACGTTCCTCGAACGCCGAACGGAGCCGGCGGGTCAATGGCATATCGGCTTCCTGCGGCTGGAGCTCGAGCAGAGCCAGAGGGTTGCCTGCGGAAGCCTTCAAGACTCGCAGGCGTGCCGCGCCTGCCAGATCGGGACGGTGCCGGGCCAGCAGCGAGGCGGCACCCTGTTCGCTGAGCGGTCCGACGTCGATGATCCGCACAGAGCACTCGCGCGGATCATCGTCCCGCGTGGCGATGAGCAGGACGATGCCTTCGGCGTCGAGCCGGCGGGCGGCGAAGTACAGCGCCTGCATGGAGGCGTCATCGAACCAGTGCGCATCGTCGAGCAGACACAGTAGCGGGCCGTCTTCGGCCGCAGCAGCCAGCAACGACAGAACCGCGAGACCGAGCAGGAACCGGCTGTCCGGATGGTCGATGCCGCCGGTGCCGAAGACCGATCCGAGCGCCGCTCGCTGTCGTTCTGGGAGTACGTCGAGATAGCCGAGCAGCGGTCGCATGAGCAGGTTCAGGCCTGCGTACGGCAGGTCGCGCTCGGCTTCGATGCCGTCTGCGCGTAGGATCCGTGCCCAGCCCGGCTGCTCCAGCGTGTATTCGAGCAGGGCGGTCTTGCCGATACCGGCCGGGCCGCGGACACAAAGCGCACCGCTGCGTCTTTCATGTGCCGCCGCGAGGAGCTCGTCGATCGCCGCCCGTTCGGCATCACGCTCGATCACCATGCGCTCGATCTTATGGAACTACCTAATGCATGACAGATTCCGCCCGCGTCCGTGGCTCGTAGCGTCGTGCCCGGCCCGAGCGCTCTCATCGACCTGATCGAGGGAACCGCGGCGGGATCCCAGAGCCCTGTGATTTCGAAGGACGAGAACGACTGAGAGGTTTCCCATGTCCAACAACACCTCCCCGCCGCGACGCTGGCGCCTCGTGCTGGCGGCGGCGGTGAGCGCGGGAGTGCTCGCCGTCGCCGTCGGTACCGGTGCCGCCGCCTCCGCCGAGCCGGTGAGCAGTCCACATACAGCGGGAACTCCTCTGGCCGGTTTCCATGACGGATACGTGACCAACGACGGGATCCGGATCCACTACGTCACCGGTGGTCACGGCCCCGCGCTCGTCCTCCTACATGGCTGGCCGGAGACCTGGTACGCATGGTCGGGTCTGATGCCGTCGCTAGCTCGGGACCACACAGTGATCGCTCTCGACCTACGAGGGCTCGGCAACTCGGACCCGGCTGGGTCCGACGCGGGCTCCTACGAGGCCCTGACGCTGGCCACCGACGTACACGCAGTCGTCCACCACCTCGGCTTCACCACCACACAGGTGGTCGGCCACGACTGGGGCGGCGCGGTCGGTCTCGCCTACGCGGTCGAATATCGGGCTGAGGTCGCCAAGCTAGCCGTGATAGAAGCACCGCCCACCACCGACTATCTCAACACCGTGAAGCAGAACCCGGGAATCCTTTGGTGGGACTGGTTCATCAATGGCCCGCAGGCCGGCGTCGCTGAGGAACTCGTCGAACCCGCCCCCGGGGTCTTCTATAACTCGATCTACCACGGCGCGCTACCCGCCGCGACCGTCGACCGCTACCTTGCCTCCTATAGTCGGCCCGCTGTCACCCACGCCGGGTTCGAGTACTTCCGGCAGCAAGACCAAGGCGAGACCGAAGTCGACCAGCTCATTGCCGAACACGGCAAGCTGACCATCCCCGTGCTCGGCGTCGGCGGCCAGCACAGCATGGGTGCGCAGATCGGCCGAGACATGGCCCGGGTCGCCGACTACACCGCCACCGCGGTCGTTCCCGGCGCCGACCACTGGGTCATGGAGGAGCAGCCTGACTATGTGCTGCAGCTCTTGAATAGCTTCTTCGACAGGTAGGGCCAACCGGGACTCGGCCTTCGTCGTCGGCCCGTTCAAGGGTCGCATCCTGGACGAAAAGCCCTGAGACCAACTGGCGTCTAGTACATAGAGAGGGCCTCCTGCGTAGTACCGGATATGTACCTGGTGATCCATCCCAGCTGAAAGGCCTGGCCAGGGCCCGTGACGTCGTGACCTCATGGCGTCACGAGCTCACGGTGTCGTCGGCCCACACCCCGATCTCGATCAGAGCGTTCTCGTCTCCGCATGGCCGAATCTACGCCGGCTGCTGGTCGCCGAGGGCGCGCTGATTGGAGATCTCGGCTCGTTGTTCAGCTGAGTCCGCCGGAGCCACGCGGATAAGCATGTGAACGCCCGGGGCCGTCGTAACTGGCCCCGGGCGTTCTGCTAGTCGGCGATGGTACGAAGGCCGGCGGCAGCGCTCTGGATGGTTTCGATCACCTCGTCAAGGCTGGCGACGGCGGCCCAGGCATCCCCGCTTGCCTCCTCCGCTTCATCTCCGTTAAGGGTGCTGATCCATCCAGCGGCGCTGTCAAGGAAGTCGCGGAGCGGAGCGAGGGGACCGTCAGAATCGGCAAGGGAGTCCAGGGTATTGGCGACGTAGTCCGCACGATCACTCAGCATGGATTCGCTGAGCCGCCGAAGAGCGGCGGTCGCGTCGGCGATGGGGCCGGCTGTGTCAGTCACGCGAGAATCCTTCCCGACCAAATGGCGGGGAATCTGGCGTAGGCCGCAGCGCAGGATTGTGCGCGGACACGCCTGCGTGCCGCTCGGCACGACGTGCCATGGTGACGCTTGGACGACCAGGCCCCAAACAGGCCACGCCATCGCAACGAAGGAGTTGATGGCGACGGACACTCCACTCGCCGACCAAGGAGCGTCCGAAGGAGTGTCCGACAGGCGTGAGCGTTCCTACCTGCCCGTTTCCATCATGCTGGGAGACAGTCCAATCCATATCGCCGGGTTGGGGTAGGTGCTTGCGCGCCAAGTTCATCAGGGTTCGAATGTACTTCTGACCTCGCCGGGGCGACATCCAGACAGCTTGGCAGGCTTTGACTGGGTTCTGTCAGGTTCGAATGCAATCAGCGTAGGGGTAGCCGGGTCAGCATGGCCCGATGGCCTGGACCTCTGTGTGAAGTGCTGGGAGACGGACAACCCGAGCGGAGGCGTCGGTGACGGCCCTGACGGTCCTCCTCGCCCGGAAGGGCCTGCGGGCCCGTGGCGATACGCGCCGCGGACCCGCAGGGTGGGGGGAGGGACGATCTAGCAGTTGTGGATGTCGCTCGTTGAGGAGGCGAGCACCACGTCGAGCAGACCGAGCGCCTGGATGTGCACGGCGTTGACGGTCAGCGACCCCGGGCCCTGGATCTGCTCGTTGAGGGTGATGGTGATCCCGAGGATCGAGATCTTGGTGTTCGGGCCCGGGTGCAGGTTGATGTTCAGCGGGATGCCGCCGACCGAGATCGACGCCACCGTGGCGTCACCGGTCGATCCGGTGCACATGGTCTTCGACGTCGATGTCACCGCCCCGATGTTGATGACCGGCAGTCCCAGCACGCCGATGTGCGCGTTCTGCGCCGAGGCCTTGGCTGTGGAGGCGCCCGGGTTCACCGCGGTGTCGACGCTCGCGCACAGCGTGCCGGCGCTGATCAGGCCGCTGATGGTGACGACGCAGGGCGGCGCCACGTGCTCGGCCGTCGCGGTCTGCACCGGTCCGGCCTCCGGCGTCTTGGAGATGCCCACGAGGCCGCTCGACGCGATCCCGTAGGCGTCACCGGTCATGTAGGTGAAGCCGACGGTGACCGTTGCCGCGGTGGCCGGGAGGTAGTAGGCGTCTCCGGCGAACACGGCCGAGGCCGGCACGCTGGTCGTCGAAGAGGGCTGGTTCACCGACGCGATGGTGCACGCCGCCGCGCCGGTGTTGTCGGTGGTGCCGGAGCAGCTCTGCGCCGAGGCGGAGCCTAGGGTGAACGTGACCGTCCGGTTGGCTATCGGCCCGGCGCCGTCCTCGGTCAGCGTGCCGGACATGGTGAAGGGCTGGCCGTTGGCGGCTTTCGTGCTGCCGGTGTAGACGAGTGACGTCTCCTCGTGGGTGACGGTGAAGGCGCCGCTCGCGGAGCTGGCGAGGTCGGACGCGTCACCGCCGAAGGAAGCCGTCAGCGTGTACGTCCCGGCGGCCTCGCCCGGGGTGATCGAGCAGCTCGCCGTGCCGGTCGCGTCGGTCGTGCCCGAGCACGTCTGGGCGCTGTTCAGCGTGAATGCGACGGTCTGGCCGGCGATCGGGCCCGAGCCGTCGGTCAACACCGCGGACACCGTGGCGGGGTCGTCGAAGTCGCTGGTCCCGGTTCCGGTGATGGTCACCGTCGACGCCCGCTTGACCCAGGTGACCGTCACGGTGTTGGAGGTGATGGTCCCCGCCGGGTTGGTCGTGGTGGCGACGACCGAGTCGGACCCGAGGACACTGCCGCTGTAACTGAACGACGCCACCCCGTTGATGTCGGTCGCTGCGTCACCCGAGGCCGAGTTCGCGCCCGAGGCCGCGAAGTGGATGGAGGCGCCCTGCAGCGCGGTGCCGCAGGTGTTGGTCAGCGTGGCCTGGACTGTTGCGGTCGAGCCGATTTCGGCGGTCTGGCTCGGCGGCGCCAGGCTCAGGATCGCACCCGGGCACGCCGTGCTGCCGATCGAAGTCCACTGGGTGGACTCGTTGCCCTGGCACGCCTTGTCGTAGCCGCCGGTGTTCAGGACCTGCCCGCTGTCCGTGAAGGTCTGCGCGACGCCGTCGATCGTGGCGCTCACCACCGGGATGATGCCGTCCTGGCTGGGACAGCCCGGGAGGAACCCGATATCGGAGCTGTCGAACGTGGTGCCCGAGGGGGTGCAGTTGTTGGCGAAGTTCGCGTCCAGCTGCGTGTAGATGAGCTGGCCGCCGTTCGCGGGTATCGAATGGTCGTGCCAGAGGCTGAAGGTGCAGGGGCCGACCTTGGCCGACACGGAGCCGACCGACACCGGCAGCGGGGAGTTGTTGACGATCCGGATCGCCCCGGAGTCGTAGGTGCACCCGGTGCACCCGTCAATGGTGACGCCCGGCGCTCCCGCCCACGGCGTCGGGAAGTTGGTCGGGTTCGCGCGCAGGTTGTCGGCGTACCCGACGAAGACCTGGACGCTGGAAGGGGCGTGGGTAGTGACGTTGGAAGCGGCGTTGGAAGCCGCGTCGGCCTTGACCGACGGTAGGAATACCGCCATCAGCACCAGCGCCAGCACGCCGAGCAGCGCCGTCGTCCGGCGCAGCCCGTGCCCGATGTTCGACATCCGCGTACTCCTTAGAAGGAGACTGTGAGGGACCCCGTGCGCGGGTGACTTTATGCGAACCCTGATTCACTGTCAGTGCTGGCGAAACGTGGCGTAACCTGGCACTTCGTTGCTGGACATACGTGCGATGACCCATCGCCGCTGCGGAATTCGCGAGCGCCGGCTACTATCCGCGGACGTAGTGCGGGCAGCAGTATCACCGCTACCCGCGTACCGACGAGGTGTGCAAGTCGTACGCCGTCTTACATCAAGCGACCGTCGGTGTCTCGGACGATCTGCGCAACCACCACGTCGCTGACGGCCGAGGAACCGCCGAACACCGAGACGGTGCCGTTCCACTCGAACAGGTGCCACTGTTCCAGCGGCAGGTCGCCGGACACCTGGTGCGGATCGGTGAGCGCCAGCGGCTGGCCGGCGTTGGCGGCGAAGGCGCCGCCGGCCAGCGCGTCCGGGAAGTTCACGGCCGAGGCCACCGCCGTCGAAGCTCACATCGCCGCCGGGGGTCCTGCCCGGCGGCACGAGGACCTGGGCTTTCTGGACGTCGATGTCCGGCACCTCGATCGAGGACGAGGACGACACCTTGAGCGCTTGGCTGGACGTGTTGAAGAAGTGGAGGCCCCGCAGCGCGACGTCGTGCCGTCCCGCGATGCCGGGTTGGACCATGGCCACGCCCACGCTTCCGCAGATGGCGGCGGCTACGACACGTCGTGCGTACACGATACGAGGTCCCTCGTGTCGCGGCAGCTGGAAGCGGGATCTTGCGGAGCGGGAAGATTCTTTCGATGCCGGGTGTTGCAGTCAACGAGTGGCATCCGTGGCCCGACCGGTGCTAGCGTCTAGGAAGCACCGAGATTCGCCGCAGAGTAGGCACTGGCCACTGTTGACTGCGGCGCTCGCTGCTTCTGACGCAGCAACCCAGTAATCCCGGTCTGCTTGTTCTTATCAGCGGTCCAAAACGCTGCGGGTTTTCCGAGCGCGCCGTGCGCTTTCATCGCCGGCCTGCCACCTCATCAACACTCTGGGATCAATGCCGCGCCGCTTCCTGCGGATCGCGAAGCCGCCGCCAAGGCGGATCCCCCCATGTGAAAGGACTTTTATGTCCGTCCCCACTCTTGAACGTCCCGTCTCCACCCGAGAACATCAGAAACAGGACCTCGTCCCGGTCACCGGGATCGTCGACCGGCAGGACCAAGGCGGTTTTCTGCGCGTCGGCGGCTATCTGCCGGGTCCGGGAGACCTCTACATCCCGCCGGCTTTGATCCGACAGTACGGGCTGCGGCCCGGCGACCTGATCGAAGGCGGTGCGTCGAACAAGCCGGATCGACCGGACAAGGCCGCCAAGGCCGATCCGCTGATGCGGGTCGACACCGTCAACGGCCTGCTCGCGCGGCCGGGCATGGTCCGGCCGCAGTTCGCCGCGCTGACCCCGGTGCATCCGCGGCAGCGGCTGCGGCTGGAGTCCGCGCCCGGGCCCGGGCAGCTGATCACCCGGGTCGTGGACCTGCTCACGCCGATCGGCAAGGGCCAGCGCGGCCTGATCGTCGCTCCGCCGAAGACCGGCAAGACGGTGCTGTTGCAGGCGCTGGCGAAGGCCGTCACGCGGAACCACCCCGAGTGCCATCTCATGGTCGTGCTCCTCGACGAGCGGCCCGAGGAGGTCACCGACATGCAACGCTCGGTCGACGCCGAGATCCTCGCCTCCACCTTCGACCGCCCGGCGCACCAGCACATCGCGATCGCCGAACTGGCCGTCGAGCGTGCGAAGCGCCTGGCCGAGCAGGGTCAGGACGTCGTCATCCTGCTCGACTCCATCACCCGGCTGTGCCGCGCGCACAACGCCAATGCCAAGTCCGGCGGCCGCACCCTGACCGGCGGTGTCGACGCGTCCTCAGTCGCCGCCCCCAAGCAACTCTTCGGTACCGCCCGCAACCTCGAAGAGGGCGGCTCGGTGACCATCATCGCCACCGCCCTGACCGACACCGGCTCCCGCGCCGACGACTACTACTTCGAAGAGCTGAAGGGCACCGGCAACATGGAGCTGCGGTTGGACCGCACTCTGGCCGACCGCCGTGTCTTCCCCGCCGTCGACATCGCCGGCTCCAGCACCCGCCGCGACGAGCTCCTGGTCCCGGCCGACGAACTGGATGCCATGTGGCGCCTGCGTCGGGTGCTGCGGGGGCAGAGCAACCAGCAGGGCATGGAAGTCCTGCTGGAACGTCTCAAGCAAACTTCCGGGAACAGCGAGTTCCTGCAGCGGATCCGACAGACGACGCCGTCAGGGTCCTGAGTTTCCGGAGGGCGCCGGATCTTTCTGAAGTCCAACCGCTCATCCTCAGGGAGAGTGCGCTCCGGGTTCTCGGCGTGGCCGATCGTTGCCACCATGCTCGCCCCCCCGACCCGGCGGACGGTGTGGCCGAAGTCCAGGGCCGGCAGCGGCGCCGGGGCTGGTCGAGCCGCCGGAGCCGTCCAGGCACATGCTGCGACCAGGTCAGTGATCCGGCTCCGGCCCTCGTGTCTCGGCCTCGGCGAGCCGGGCCTGGACGCGTCCGACGTCCCGTCGCATGCCCAGGCGCTGGTAGGTCTCCAAGGCCTGATTCAGGTACGCGACGCCCTGGGTGGGGTCGCCGGTGGCGAGGTGGTGGTCGGCGATGCCTTCCAGGGAGATGGCTTCGTCGTCGACTTTGTGGTGTTCCCGGTTCAGGGCCAGGGCCTGGTGGTAGAGCGTGAGTGCGTGGGGGCGGTCACCGAGCGCGGCGACGGTGGCAGCGTAGAAGTTCAGGGCCCAAGCCTCGTTGCCGCGGTTGCCGAGTTGGCGGAAGATCTCCAGGGCCTGGGTCTGGGCCTGTACCGCTCCCGGCAAGTCGCCGGACAGCTGCCGTGCGCGTCCCAGGTGGGTCAGTGCGCCGGCCTCGCCGAGGCGGTTGCCGAGCTGCTGGTAGATCTCCAAGGCCCGCGCCTGGCAGTCCGCCGCCCCGGGGACGTCACCGGACATGAACCGTACCCGCCCCAGGTCGATCAGGGCGGTGGCCTCACCGAGACGGCTACCGAGCAGCATCGGGGTGGCGGGCGGTCGATCCGCTCCTGTTGGACACCGCTGGACATTTCCGGACGCCTCTCAGCACGTCCCGCTGTCCGTCTTCGGTGAGTCCCCTGCTCCGGCAAATGGCCGGGGCCGCCAGGCACATGTGCCTGGCGGCCCCGAGGTGGGCGTTCCCCGCTACTGCGGCAGCGTTGCGGTGTAGAGGTTCTGCACTTGGGTGCTGTTCAGGGCGCTGGTGTAGAGGATGACGTCGCTGATGTCTCCGTTCAGGTAGTCGGTGGGGGTGCCCTGCCAGAGTGCGCCGCCACCGATGGTCATGTTCTGGGCGAAGTTGACTGTCGCGTGGAAGTTGGTGCTGGCAGTCAGGGTGCCGTCGACGTACAGGTAGATCTTCTGCGCCGTGGCGTCGTAGACGCCGACGAGGTGGTGCCAGGAGCCGTATTCGCTTCCGTTCATGACCGGGCCCCGGGCTTCCCAGTCGTTGCCGGTGGTGCCGTCGGCGGCTTGCATGCCGAATCTCCATTGCTGCGAGGAGCGCTGGAATGCGAGTTCGTAGCCGAACTCGTTGGTGCCGTTCTGCGCGACCAGGGATTCGGTGTCGGTACGCGGGCTGCTTGTGAGGTCGACCCATGCCGACACGGTGAAGCTCTGGGTGGTGTCCAGTGGTGCGTTGGTGGTCAGGCCGTTGGGGTCGGGGATGTTGATGGTGGAGTCGGTGCCGTTGAACCGGGCGGCGGTGCGGCTGCCGCGGTCGTTCGCGATGAAGTTCACCGTCGGCGATGGGATGCCGTTGTAGGTGCTGTTGAGGGCGTCGGTGCCGTCGGCGGTCAGGGTGAACCAGTCGCTGGCCCCTGACGGGACCGTCTTCCACGGGGTCGCCGCGGTGATGGTGGTGGCCAGCAGTTGCAGGCCGGCGTCGTTGGGCATCGCGTGGTCGGCGTTGTCGTAGGCGGCGGCCAGCTTGCGGGCGTCGGCGCTGTCGGACAGCACGCTGGTGGCCCCGCCGTCGGCGATGATCGCCCCGGGCAGGTTGCCCGCGGTGGTCCAGGCGCGGATGCCGTTCCAGTAGCCGGGCTCGCCGGTGGCGTTCCAGGTGCCGGCGGTGTCGAACGGGGTCACCGGCACGATCAGCGGGGTGGCGCCGCAGTGCTGGAGGATCTGGCTGATTCCCGACAGGCCGCCTGCGGCGTTGCCTTCTATCGCGACGTCGCTCTGCCCGTCGTGCAGGTCGTTGTCGCCCTCGGCGACCACGACGGTGTTCAGGTTCGGCAGGTCGCAGACGTCGCGGTCCAGCCGGCTCAGCGCCGACGGGCCGCCGGAGCCGAGAGCCTCGTCGGTGAGCAGCCGGTTTCCGGTGGAGGAGACGTTGACCACGCCGGCGGTGCCGGGCAGGGCTTTGGCGATGTAGTCGCTGATCCGGGCGTTGGCGTCGACGGCCGTCTGGTCGCCGTTGCCGATCTGGTCGCCCATGATCGCCAAGGTGCCCAACTGGTACTGGCCGGCGGCCGGGGTCACCTCCACGTCGTCGAGCAGGGCCCAGCCGGTGGCGGTAGTGGTGAAGCCGGTGGCGGCGGAGGCGCCGGTGGCGTTGCCGGCCGCGGTCCACACGGTGGCCCGGGTCGCGGCGTGCGCGGCCACGGTGGCCGCCGAAGGCAGGTCCAGACTGACCAGCAGCGTGGACCCCGAAGGCACGGTGAGACCGGCCGGGTCGGAGTAGACCTGCCCGCCCGGTGGGATCGTCACCGATCCGGAGCCGGCGAAGGTCAGCGCGGTCGGCGTCGCGCTGGTGCCGGCGCCGGTGGACTGCAGGCCGACGCCGGCCGCGCTGATCGTGATCGGCGCGGTGGCGTAGGGGTTGTCCAGGCGGATCCGGGTGCTGGTGCCGCCGATGCTGACGTGCACCGGCATTCGCAGAGTGCCGGCCGGGACGGCAGCGGTGGTGTCCAGTGACGTCGCCCACGAGGCGACATACGCCGAGCCCTTGGTCGCCGGCCGCATCCCGATGGAGAAGATCTTCAGTGAAGACGCGGCGCCTGCGACGCTCGGGCTGACCGCGGGCAGATCGATGCTGGCGACCGGCACGTTCTGGCAGTTCAGCGGGATGATGATGGAGTACAGGCGGTTGGACCGTGCCCCCCAGCCGGTGCTGCTGTTCCACGGCAGGCCGGAGACTGCGGCCCGGTCGGCGGCCGAGGCGCTGGTGTCGCCCCAGTCGGGGACCGGCGCGATGGTGTAGGCCTGCGTGGTGGCGCCGTTGCAGGTGCCGTTGTAGGTGATCTGGCCGGTGCCGCCGCGCGCGGTGTAGGACAGGGATCCGAGCAGTCCGATCGCCGACCCGGTGGCGTTGCCCATGCCGATGGTCTGCCCCGAGGCGACCATGTCGTCCGCCGTCCCGGCGGCCGCGGTGGGTATGGTGAACGGCACTCCGTCGATGGTGATCTTCTGGCCGGGGCCGTAGCCGGCGTTGGCCAGGCCGGTGGCGTCCAGGCTGTTGCCGGACCCGTCGAAGTCGCCGTTGGCGACCGTGGTGCTGTCGGTGATGCCGATGTTGTTGAACCCCGAGGCCAGGTTGGCGTTCGGGTCGGTGGAGCCGGTGTAGCGCACATGCAGGGGGATCAGCCGCAGCTGGTAGACCCCGATGTTGTAATACGGGGACACGGTCGAGCTGGTGCCGGACGCGGTGAACGTGAACCGGTACGCGGTGCCCTTGCTCAGGTTCGCGCCGCCGAAGTCGAACGTGGCCCGAGAGCAGCAGGAGCCTGAGTCGCCGTCAAAGATCTGCGGAAGTGTCTGGGTGGTGCCGGCGATCGGGTTGCCGCTGCCGTCGAGTTGCGTGACGGAGGCTTGGACCTTGCCGTAGTCGGTGGCCTTGGTCATGACGGCCTGTACCGCGTAGTTGCCGGAATCGGCCGGGGTGTCTTTCAGCCACAGCCCGGCGCCGTTGGGTGCGCCCCAGAGCAGGACCTGGTTGTAGGTGCCGTAGGCGTCGGTGACTTGTTGGGGCCCGGTGGCGACGGTGGTGTTGACCGAGGCGTTGGTCAGGCCGGTGGCGGCATCGGCCTGTGGGCTGTTCGGGGAGATGAAGAAGTAGTAGCGGGGCGAGAGGTTGGAGAGGTTCCCGGCCACCGAGACCGATTGGGCGGTCAGCCAGTGCAGGCCCGGGGTGGTGAACGGGTTGTAGGCGCAGCCGGAGCAGTTCAGGCCGAACCCGGACGCGGCGCCGTTGGTGGTGCCCTGGTCCCAGTAGCTGTTGGCGTTGCCGTCGGCGACGATGTGGTACTTGACGACGTGCCCGGAGTTCGCACCGGGGGTGACGTTGAAGGACCCGCCCTGGGTCAGGGTGTTGCCCCAGTCCTCGACCGGGAAGTCGAACGGGGACGTCACGGACGGACTGCCGGGGGTGACCGTGTCGACCTGGAAGGTGCACGCGGCCGAGGTCGCGGGCTGGTTGGCCAGATTGGTGGCGCTGACGGTGACGGTGATGGTGCTGCTGTCGGCCTGGAGCCAGCTCTCGTTGAACCCGGGGGAAGTCCACGGGACCGCGCTGCCGATGCCCGAGGTGTACACGTTCTGCGTCTGTGAAAGTGCCGCGTTGTTGTGGTTGTCGGTGACGTTCGTCCACACCTTGAGGAAGTCCCCGCCGGCGTCGCCGAACACGTTGGCGTGCACCAGCAGCGGGCTGGCGTTCAGGTCGGAGACCTTGCCGGCCCAGCCGCCGCACGGGACGGTGGTGTTGCCGAACGCGACCGAGGTGATCTGCGGGGCCACCGCCGGGGAGGTCCAGGTCACGATGAGATCCGGGGCGTATCCGGCCTTCACCGACTCGAAGATCTTCCACGAGGAGGAGTCGGACTCGTTGTCGGCGCGCAGACCCATCGTGATGTTCGCCCAGCCGCCGTTGGCGGCGTTGGTGACCTGCTGGATGGGGTTCATCGAGACCTGGGCGCCGGGGCAGGAGGAGGTGTATCCGTGGGCGAAGGTCTTGTCGTCCATCTTGTACGCCCAGCTCGGCTCGTTCCGCCAGGTGGTCGACGTGCTGATCGAGCCGGTGGCCCACAGCGACACCGCGGTCCCCGAGCACGACGCCGAGTAGCTGTCGAACAGCAGCAGTGAGGCGCTGCGCACCGTCTTGCCCGAGATCACCCCCAGGCCGTCGAAGTTCAGGAACGACCTGTTGGTCTGGTAGCGGGAGTTCGTCCCATCCCATACGTAGCCGGACCGCAGCGAGGAACCGTTGTTCAGGTAGTTGCTGTCGGGGGCGACGTCCCACACCGTGTCGTAGGCGGCCAGGTGCGTGAAGGAGGTGTCGGGGTCCAGGATCAGCGGGAACACCGCGGCGGGGTTGGCCAGCAGCGAGGCGTCCGGGGTGACGGTGACCGTGGTCGACGCGGCCTTGGCCGGGGCCTTCAAGCCCATCAGCGAGAAGCGGGCACCGCTGGGCGCCTGACCGGGCGCGGCCGCGGCCTCGGTCGCAGAGCCCGACGAGTCCCACATCGTCGGCGCGCCGCCGTGCAGCACCGGTGTGCCCGAAGCGTCCAGCACACTCAGCGATCCGTCGGCGTCGGTGGACATCGTGCCGCCGGACACGTTCACCGGGAAGTTCAGCGCGGCCAGCGCCGGGTTCGCGGCGGCGGCTTTGGTCTTGACCACCAGGACCTGCTGGACGCCGGTGACGGTCGCCGTCAGCTTGAGGTCGACCCCGGGCAGCACCTCCCCATAGGTGGCGGTGTCCCCGGCGATCGTGGGCTTGGGAAGCGTTCCCGGCCAGGAGGCGCGGTAGGTGGTCGAACCGCTGGCCTGGGTCACCATCGGCTGGTTGCCGCCGCCGGAGAACGTCACCGGCGCCGGGACGGCGGCCGGGGACAGGCTGCCGTCGGCCTGCACCTTCAGGCCGGTGTCAACCGGGATCCAGGCGCCGTTGCGCATTATCCGGGTCGGGACAGTGGTCGTCGATGTCGTGAACGAGCCGTCCGGGTTCGCCATTGTCGTCGAGGTCTGCGATGTCAAGGCGTCCACAGCCACCGGCTTGCCGGTCTGACCCGCCTGCGCTTTAGCCGCGGACAGCTTGGCAGGGGTCGTGGAATCCACGGTCGCGGTCTCCGGCCCGGCCGGGTCAGCCGCTGATGATGCAGACTTTGCGGACTGCGGCGCGGACGGTGCCGATGACGAAGTGCCGGGTGTCGGCTGCGTCGGCGACGAACTGGACGACGTGCTGGACGACGTGCTGACGGCCTCGGCCCAGGCCCGGTCAGCGGTTTGGCCGATGCCGACACCGCACGCGGTGGCGACGGCCACTGCTAAAGTGCCGGTTTTGGCTGCCAGCGACCGTATTCGTGTCTTTCTTGACATGACTACCCCCACGGCTCGGAAATGTGCCCGAGAAATGTAACCCCGTGATGCCGCCACATCCACCATCCACCCAGATTTTAGCTGTTCGACGGCGGGTATTTTATCAACGACTTGGCTTTATCTATCCAAGCCGACCTTTGCCGTGGTAGCTTCCTTCGCCGCATCTGGCTAACTCTGGGAGGGGGCGGTTATGGTCCGCTGGCTGGGCAGGCGCGTATCACCGGAAACCAACACCGCGAGGGCGAAAGTCGGTGTCGTCGGCCTTGTGGCAGTCGCGATGACCGCCACCCTCGGGGCTCAGGCTCCGCAGGCCGCGGCCGCGAAAGCAGTCGGCAAGCGCCCCGCCGTCCAGGTCGAGAAACCGGTGGCCGGGACCAGCTATGTGCCGAAGGCCGCCGTGCACTTGGGGGCCCTGCCCACAGCAGCCAAGGCCACCGCTGCGTCGAACCCTGCGTCGAACCTTGTGTCGGGGTCGGCGACGGTGGCCCTTCCGGCGGGGGGCGGCACCGTCCAGGCCGGATCATTGCCGGTGCGTGTTGGCGCCGCCGCCGGTTCGGCGGCGACCGGCAGCCAGGTGACGGTAGCCGTGGCAGACGGCCAGACCGCCCAGGCCGCGGGTGTCAATGGCCTGATGATCTCGCTGACCCCGGCGTCCGGCGCGGGCGGCGCGGTGAGCCTGGACGTCGACACCGCGGCGATCGCCGGCCGCTTCGGCGGGGACTACGCCTCCCGGTTGCACCTGGTGAAGCTTCCGTCGTGCGCCCTGACCACTCCGCAGATTGCCGCCTGCCGTGTCCAGACCCCGATGACCGGGACGAGCGCGCGCGTGGCCGCCCACACTTTGACCTCCACAGTCGCGCTTGCCGCCGCAACACAGAGCCCTGTCTCGTCGCGCGCCGCAGGAACCACTGCGATGACTGGCAGCGCAACCGCGGCGCCGGCGACGATGGTACTGGCCGCCACCGGCAGTGCCAGCGGGCCGACCAGCAACTTCACCGCTACCACGCTGTCGCCCAGTTCCCAATGGTCGTCCGGTTCGGAGAGCGGGGACTTCACCTGGTCCTACGCGATCGATACCCCGACGCCGTTCGCCGGTGCGGCTCCCAGCGTCGCGCTGAGCTACGACTCCGGAGCCGTGGACGGGCACACCGACTCCACCAACAACCAGACCTCCCCGATCGGCGAAGGCTTCGATCTGGCTACCGGCGGCTTCATCGAGCGCTCGTACCAGACCTGCTCGCAGTTCACAGACCTGCCCACCGCCGAGCAGACCGGCGATGACTGCTGGGCCGGCCAGATACTGAACATGTCGCTGGGCGGCAAGTCGACGGCGTTGGTGTGGGACCCGGTCACCGGTGACGTGCATCCGGCCGACGACAACGGCGAGCGTGTGCAGCTGCTGAAGAACGCCAGCAACGGCGCGTACAACGGCGAGTACTGGAAGATCACCACGACGGACGGGACCCAGTACTTCTTCGGCCGCAACCACGGCCCCGGCTACACCAACCAGGCCAACACCAACTCGGTGTGGACCGTGCCGGTTTACGGCGCGCACTCCGGTGACCCGTGCTACAACGCGACGTTCACTGCCGCCTCGTGCAATCAGGCATGGCGGTGGAACCTGGACTACGTCGAGGACGTCCACGGCAACGCCACGATGTACTACTACACCCCGGAGACCAACTACTACTTGCCGGACAACGGGAAGAACGGCACTACCACCGCCGCTTACACGCGCGGCGGGGTGCTGGACCACATCGAGTACGGGCTGCGTGACGACAACGGCACTGTCTACGCCAACCCGGCGGTCGACAAAGTCACGTTCACCGCCTCCGAGCGCTGCATACCGAACGAGAACAACGACGGCTTCAACTGCGACCCGTCGCAGTTCAACGCGACCAATGCCGCGCACTGGCACGACGTTCCGTTCGACCAGTCCTGCTCGTCGGGGGCGACCTGCTCCAACTACTCGCCCAGCTTCTGGTCTCGCAAGCGCGTTACCGCCATCACCACGCAGGTGTACAACGCGGGTGCATACCAGAATGTTGATACGTACAGCCTGGCCCAGTCCTATCCCGACACCGGCGACGGCACTCCGTTCGCCCTGGCCCTGGCTTCGGTCCAGCGTTGCGGTACCGACGGTGCCACGTGCACCCCTGCGGTGAAGTTCCTCGGTGGGATGATGCCCAACCGTGTCCCGGTCGCAGGCCAGGACTCCACCTACTACCCGGCGATCAACAAGTGGCGTCTGGTCGAGATCGACACCGAGACCGGCGAACAGATCCAAGCCGCCTACAACACGCCGGCCTGCTCCCCGACCAATCTGCCGGCCTCGGACTCGACCAACAGCCTGGACTGCTTCCCGGAGTACTGGACGCCGCTCGGCCAGCCCACGCCGATCAAGTCGTACTTCTACCACTACACCGTCAAGCAGGTCACCGAGACCGATCCCACCGGCGGTTCACCGAACAAGACCACGAACTACACCTACCTGGGTGGTGCTGCCTGGCACTTCGACGACTCCGAACTGTCCAAGGCCAGCCAGCGTACGTACTCCCAGTTCCGTGGATACGCCCATGTGCAGACCCGCGCCGGTGCCAATCCGGTCACCCTGGCCGACACTCTGTACTTCCGCGGTATGGATGGCGACATCCTGCCGTCGGGCAAGCGTTCGGTCACCGTGTCCGACACCGAGAACGACGACACGGTCGCCGACGCCAACGCTCTGGCCGGGCAGGTATTCGAATCAGACGTCTACACCGGTGACGGCGGCAGCATCGACCACGCCACCGTCACCGACTACACCACCACCGGGCCGACCGCGACTCGGCCCCGCACCGGCCTGAACTCCCTGCAGGCGCTGATGGTTCTGCCCACCCGGGCGCGCACCCGGCAGATGCTCGCTTCGGGCGCGTGGCGACGCACCGTGGCCAACACCGCCTACAACAACCTGGGCATGGCCACGCAGGGCGACGACGAGAGCGACGGAACCCGGCCCACCTGCACCCGCACCACGTACCTGAGCAACACCACCACGTGGCTGACCGTGCCGTCCCGGGTCACCGTCACCGGCGAGGTCTGCCCTACCGGCACCCAGGCCGGCAAGCTCGTCTCCGACACCGAGACCAGCTACGACAACCAGGCTTACGGAACCGTCCCCACCGTAGGCAACCCCACCAGCGTCATCTCCGCCTCCAGTTCTTCAGACGGCACCGCCACCGGCACCCTCACCTGGGCCCCGGCTACGACCGCCACGTTTGATTCCTACGGTCGTCCGCTCGTCTCGACCGACCCCATGGGCCGGCAGTCCGCCGTCGCCTACACCCCGTCCACGCTCGGCCCGGTGACCCAGACGGTCAAGACCACCTTGGCGTCCACCGATCCGCTGTCCCGCGCCACCACCACCGTCACCGACCCGCTGCGTGGCCTGACCACCGCCAGCGTCGACGTCGCCGGACTGCGTACCGACGCCACCTATGACGCCCTGGGCCGGCTCACCCAGCTGTGGCAACCCGGCCGCTCCAAGTCCGGCGGCCAGACCCCCAACTCGCAGTTCACCTACGCCGTGTCCACTACCGGCCCGTCGGTGGTCACCGCCCAGCGGCTGCTGGACGACAACAGCTACTCCTCGACCGTCACGCTCTACGACGCGCTGCTGCGCGCGCGGCAGACCCAGACCGACGCCGAAGGCGGCGGCCGGGTCATCACCGACTCCGTGTACGACAGCCACGGCTGGATGGTCAAGGCCAACAGCAACTACTTCGCCACCGGCGTCCCGACCGGCACCATCTACTCCGTCGGCGACTCCGCCGTCCCCGCTCAGAGCATCACCACCTTCGACGGCCTCGGGCGTGTAACCAAGGTCGCGCAGTACCACTACGCCAACTACACCTGGGAGACCGACACCGTCTACGGCGGCGACCGCACCACCAGCATCCCCCCGGCCGGCGGCACATCGTCGACCACGGTCACCGACGCCCGCGGCGCCACCACCGCCGCCTACCAGTACACTGCGACACCCGCCGTCGCCGGCAACACCGTCACCGGTCCGGTCAACGGCTCCGGCACCGTGTACGGGTACGACTTCGCCGGCCGCACGAGCTTGATCACCGACCCGAGCGGCAAGAACACCTGGACCTACGGCTACGACCTGCGGGGTCGGAAGACCAGCCAGACCGACCCGGACGCCGGTGCTTCGACGTACACCTACGACGACGACTCCGAGATGCTCACCTCCGCCGACGCCCGCGGCACCGCCGGCACGGTGGCCTACAAGTACGACAACCTCGGCCGCAAGACCGGTGAATACTCCGGGTCCGCCACCGGTCCGGCGATCGCGCGCTGGACCTACGACTCCGTGATGAAGGGGAAGCCGACCGCCTCGGCCGGCTACGCCAACGGCCTGGCCTACGTCTCCACCATCACCGGCTACACCAGCGCCGGCCTGCCGACCGGGACCAAGGTCACCATCCCGTCCGGTGAAGGCGCGCTGTACGGCAACTACACCACCAGCTACGGCTACACCCCCAACACCAACCAGGTCCAGAGCGTCACCGAGCCGGCCGCGGGGCCCTTCGCGGCCGAGACCGTGACCACCGCCTACACCCGACTCGGGCACCCGGTCAGCACCGAGGGCAACAACTACTACGTCTCCAACACCGCCTACAGCCCCTATGGCGAGCCGCTGCAGTACACCCAGGGGCCCTCGTCCAACCCGGTGTGGCAGACCCTCACCTACGATGACCAGACCCGCCAGCTGACCGAGGACCGCATCGACCAGCAGGCCGCGCCTCCTCAGGTCGACAAGGTCGACTACACCTACACCGCGGCCGGGCAGGTCACCCAGATCGCCGACACACGAGGCAGTGCCACCGACACCCAGTGCTTCGGCTACGACGGTCTCGGCCAGCTCACTCAGGCATGGACCGCCACCGACAACTGCGCCGCCAACCCGGCTTCCGCGGGCAACGGCACCGTCGGATCCGGCATCGCGCCCTACTGGACCAGCTGGACCTTCGACACCGTCGGCGACCGCCTCACCCAGGTACAGCACGCCCTGCCCGGCGCCACCGGCGGCGACACGACCACCGCCTACGCCTACCCGGCCGCCGGCTCGGCGCAGCCGCACACCCTGACGAGCACCACCGTCAACAACGCGCCCAGCCCGACCACCAGCTATCAGTACGACCCGGCCGGCAACACCACGACCCGGGCCACCCCTGCCAACGGCTCCCAGACCCTGAACTGGGACGCCGTCGGGCACCTGACATCGGTCGCCGGCACCGGCACCACCAGCTACGTCTACGACGCCAACGGCGCCCAGCTGATGCGCAAGGATCCCGGCAAGAACACGCTCTACCTCGGCGACACCGAGCTGTACCTCAACACTTCTACTGGTGCCGTCACCGGCACTCGCTACTACAAGCAGGGCGGTGCCACCGTCGCCGCCCTGGACTCCACCACGGGTCACGTCACCTACCAGATGCCCGACCGGCAGGGCACCGCCGACGTGTCCCTGGACTCCACCACCGGCAACGCGACGTTCCGCAACTACACCCCGTACGGCGACATCCGCGGCGCCGCCCCGGCGAGTTGGCCGGGTCAGAAGGGCTACCTCGGCGTCGGCACCGCTGACGCCGCGACCGGCCTGACCGATGTCGGAGCCCGCGAGTACGACCCCACGACCGGACGCTTCATCAGCGTCGACCCGGTATTCGAATCCGGCTCGGCCGCACAGATGGGCGGCTACACCTACTCCGGAAACGACCCGATCAGCAGCTCCGACCCCACCGGCCTGTTCTGCTGGGGATTCTGCTCCTTCGGCCACACCGTCGGAGGCTGGCTGCGTACTGGTTATGTCTCTGCGGACGAGACGGCGGGGAACATCGCCTTCGGTACAGCAGAATTCTGTTTCAAGGACGGATCGCAAACCCAGAACTGGCTGAAGAAGGAACACGCCGCATACAACGCCAGCGACGACGCCGCGCTCAGCACCGGACAGCAGCGCGTCGCTCACGACATGAGCAATGCGGAAGGCATTGCGCTGTTTGTTGATGGCGGGTGGAACTCCTTCAAGCTCGGAGGCAGCCTCTTCAGAGCCGGTGCTGAAGGTTTCAACACAGCGCCGGCGGCTGCGGCGGCGGCATCCGACCCGGCGGCGGCTCTCACCCCGGACCAGGCGTTGAAGAACGCGATCGATGACGGCCGTACCAAGGCCGGCGCCGACTACCGGCACCAGCATGCCGCGGCCGCCGAGGAGATGGGTTGGCAGGAATCCCTGGCCAAGGGCGAGATCGGCCTCATCGGCCCGTCGAAGGTGAACGGTCCCGGCCCCGACTGGGTCACCTATGATCCGACGACAGGTAAGATCAAGGTCTACGACTCGAACTGGTCGTCGAAGGGGGACTACAAGACGTTCCCGGACAACAAGATGGGCGGCCCAAAGGGCTGGATGGACAAGTGGGTCAAACCGGCAGTCGACAGCTACAGCGGGCCGTACGCGGCCGACATACAGCAGGCGTTGGTAAACAACGACGTTGAAGGCGTGGTTTACACCAGCGACATAACTGTTACCCTCACCACCGCAGATAGCGCGCCCCTTCCCCACGGCGCGGGACACTCGAGAGACATGGCGGAATGATGGGCAACGACATCCAGAAGCTGATCACGTTGCCGGCTTGGACGCCGCGCGCCGAGTTCTCACCTTCCCGGCTTCTCTCGGATGGCCGTCTCGTATCGATCTTCAGCTGCGACAACGGGCTGTATCTCATGACGAACCGGAACTTCGGCGACAATGACCCGGTGTGGGCCGTCGGCTGGGCTGAGAGTGACCACTGGGCGCTCCGCGTCTGGGGCAGCCCGACATATGCCGGCGACCTGAAAAGCCCACCGGCACAGTGGGCGCTGCCATCTTTGGTCGAAGTCGGGCGCCCCGGCGATCTGTCGTACGCCAGCGTGGTGGCGTACGAGAAAGGCCATCCAGAGGGCAAGGGAGCGGCTGGTCTGGTCACCGCAAAATTCCGGTTCACGGATGGTGAGATCCTGCATAGCGACGTCAACGGGTACGCCGGGGTGACGTACTGCTACGAGGCCGCAAAACCGAAGGCCGCTGATCTGCCGACTGCTATCGAGTTCCGGCTGCCCGGGTAGCCGGCGCCGACCTACGGGTCAGATGGGAGTCAGATCGTGGGTTTGTCGTTGGTGCCAGCCGATGATCCCGAAGGCGAGCTCAGGGCGGAAGGTTCCTACACCGCCTTCAACGACTTCCGGTTCCAGGTCGCGGCTGCCGACGGGATCGACCTGGCCGCGATGGACGGCTACGGCGGCGCCAGAGCCTGGGTGACGAGCAGCAGCCCTCTGGTGCCGCTGCTCGATCATGCCGATAGCGGTGGCGAACTTACCGCGGATGAGTGCGCGCGGATCATTCCTCGCCTTAGCGAAATCCTTGAGCTGTGGTGGGATACCGATCCGGAGCCGGCGGATCCGGCGTCGCCAAGGCCGCAGATGCACGTTCCTTATGGTCGCAGGCTCGTTGAGGTGATGCGGGCTTGTGTTGGACGGCAGGTTTCGTTGCTGTTCGCGTGATACGTGGGGGCCGACGCGCCCGAACCGCTGAAGCAACGACGGGCGCGACGCTGACGCCGGAGGTCAGCCTTTCGCGCCGATGGCACACAGGCTCAAGGTGAGGCCGTCGGTCCACAGTATCCAGGTCTCTCCGTCGGGTTTGACGTCAGCTCCCTGGCATCCTGTGGAGCCGCCTCCGTGGATGTCGGCCAGCCAGACTGCGCCGACTCGGTTGGCGATCACGGATCCGTTGACCAATTGGCCGCATTGGTCGCTGGGCTGGGTCGGCGGACCCGGGGGCCAGTCGGAGAGGCACGTTCCGATTGGATACATCCCGAGGACCAGGCGTGCTGGCGTCGGCAGGCAGGAGTTGATGTCGGCGACGGTGACGTCTTGGAGGCCCGGCTTCACGGCGATGCCGCTGCCGGCCTCAAGGCATTGGATGCTCGGGCTCGGTTCGGGCGATGCCGGTGTCGACTCCGTGGGTTGATCCGGTGGTGCGGATTGGGGATCGCGGGAGGTGGTGCCCGGCGACCAGGTGGTGGCTGGTTCTGTGGGCCGTGTCCATGGAGTGGTAGGCGCCGTCGGTGTGGCTGCCGGCGGCGGCGTGCCGTGCAGCGGCGAGGCCGCGGTACTTGTCGTGCCTGATCTGAGCAGGAACAGGCTGGTGGCCAGGACGGCGGTGATGGCCACTGCCACAGCGGCGGAGGCGCGCCCCAGGCTGACTGGACGTGGCTGATATGCGCCGTCAGTAGCAAGCGCGTGGCGGGGTGCCGGCTTGGCAGGCCGTGGCTCGGTGAATCGGGGTCGGTGGACGGGCAGCAGCGCGCCGGCCGGGCCGAGGATGGGGGGTACGTCGCTGTCGCAGGGGATCGTGCCGTTGTAGGCGATGATGCGCGTCAGCTGGTCGTAGGCCTCGGCAGTCGGCATCCTGTCGGCTGGGTCTTTTTCCATGAGGCCGGACAGCAGCTGTTCGAACACGGGGCCGCGGTGGAGTTCGTCGGCGGGCTCGAACAGCACTGCGGCCGAGCTCGCCATGAAGCTGTCACGGCGGAACGGCGAGCGGCCCTCGACCGCGAAGTACAAGGTCACGCCAAGAGAGAACAGGTCGGAGGCAGCGGTTGCCGGACGCCCCTTCATCCGCTCGGGCGCCATGAATTCCGGGGTGCCGACTGCGATCCCGTTCGGTGTCAGGGTTCCCACCGCGAGGTCGTAGTGGCCTCCGCCGGCGGCGATGCCGAAGTCGGTGAGCAACACCCGGCCGTCGTCGGCCAGCAGGATGTTGGAGGGTTTGACGTCCCGGTGGACGATCTCCTTCACATGGCAGGCGGTCAGCGCCATCAGCACCTTCTTGCCGATGTGCGCGACCTGGACCGGCGGGAGCGGCCCGTACTGGGCCACCGCCTGGGCCAGGGTCTTGCCGATGACGAGTTCCATGACGATCCAGGGGCGGCCGTCCTCCTCGAAGACGTCCAGGATCTCGACGATGTTCGAGCTCTTGGCCACTGACAGCCCGTGCAGCGCCTCCAGCCACGCCCTGCTCAGATACGACTTCCGGTCGGTGTGCCCAGCCATCGTGTCGAGGCGCACCTCTTTGAGGGCGACGTCGATGCCCGACCGCTCGTCGTGGGCGAGCCACACCCGTCCCATGCCGCCGGTGCCGAGCAGGCGGCGTAAGAGGTACCGCCCGCCGACCACGGGGCGGCTTTGATGGGATTGGGTCGATTCAGACATCTTTTCCCCTAGTGCTGTCGACGCTCGCGGGGTGCGGGCCACCGCGACGCTGACCCCGCAGCCGATCGACGGCAGCGCGGTCCAGGGCGCGGTGAGGCGCTTCGTCCGGACCACGGATCGGGGGCAGCGAGCATCCGCTCGAAAGGTACTGGTCAGTAGGAAACGATCTACGCGGCGGCTACTCCGGTCCGATTACCGCTCGGCGCGATAAGCCTTGAACAGGGCTTTGAGATAGCCTGCATGTCGCCGCGGCCCGCGCACAATTGTTCGCAGTTGCGTCGTCGGGCGTGCGTCGCTGCCAATGATTCCGAATATCGGCGCGCATTCCTGGTCCCCCTCGTAGAGCCGGAAAGCGGACGCAGTACGGGTGGCAGCCTGTCGTACTGCGGGATCGGGGTACATCTTCGTGATGGCGGCGAATAGCCGATGCGATGCTATCCAGCCACTTCGTGAGGCTCTTCCCCTCGCATCCCCCCATCGGCCGCCGGCATCAAGGCGACACCGGCGAGTGAATCATAATCCTGATCCACCCTGCCTTGCACGCAAATCAGTACCCTGCAGGATCTCCCCGCCGATCGGGGAGGTCGGGGAGGTCGGGGTCCGTGTCAATGTGCTGCGACAATCAGGGTACGTAGAGGATCTTTACTTTGAACTGCGGATGCTGGGCGCCGAAGCTTTGGAGTTTCGCCGCCAGCACCTTGTCCGAGACGACGATCCGGATCGGGACTTTGTTCGAAGTGATGATGTGCTCGAGGATCTTCAGGCTGGCCTTGGCCTGGGGCGACCACTCGCCCTTGGCCGGCAGTCCGGTCAGGCCGTAGAGGTCGGTGGTGCGGTTGATCTGGCTGCTGACCGAGTGCAGATCGCGGTTGGCGATGCCGGCCAGGAGCGACATGTTGAGGTTCAGGATGCCGGACGGTGATGAGGCGACGATTGTCGGCTGGCCGTCGGTGTAGACGCCGAGGCGTTGTTGGGCGTGCAGTTGGTGGCCGTAGTCGGCGACGAAGGTGTGGCGGCCGGTCCACAACTGGGCCCAGGTGGAGTCGGTGCCGGGCTGGAACCGGGGCCAGTTGATGTAGGCCGGGGCGAAGGCCACGGCGCCGGCGGCGAGGGCGGCGGTGACGGCGGCGATCGCGTTCTCGGCCTGGCGGATCGGCCAGGGCTTGGCCTTCGGGCGCGCCTGGGGCCACAGGTTCGCCAGGCCGCCGAGGCCGACGAGGCACATCAGGACCAGGCCGTTGAGCGACTTCTCGACGTAGTAGCGGGTCGAGCTGTGGCCGACGAGGTCGATCTCGAGGGCGATCTGGACGGCGCCGGTCGCCGCCAGCGCGCCGAGCGCGGCCTTGGCGTGGGGGAGCCGGCGGGTCGCCGGGTTCGCCAGCGCGATGGCCGCGGCCACGCCGACGGTCAGGACCACGTGCCAGGGCAGGGCGATGATGAAGCCGTCGGTGTGGAACCGCGTGCCGATGTTGAGCCCGGAGACGGCGAAGAGCGGCGCGGCTACGAGCACTGCGACACCCAGCGTGCCGATTGCGAAGGCGAGTTTGCCCCCGATGCGGTTCTTGATGAACCTTCGGCGATAGACGACGAGCGCGGCCACCAGAACGAGGGTGATGTGCGGCAGCAGCAGCGGGTGGCCGAAGACCACGGCGAGGAACGCGCTGCCCGCCAACAGCACCTGTTCCCAGACGTTCCGCGGCGGCCTCAGGATTACGGCCATGCCGGCGACCAGGAACACGCAGGCGAAGACGACACTGTCGAAGCCCTGCCACACGTAGCTGAGGAAGTACCCGGTGGACAGGAACGCCCCCACGCCCGCGGTGACGAACACCGAAGGCAGCCGCAGCCGATCCGCGACCATCGGGCCCACCATCCGGCGGGCCGCCCACGCGGTCGCCAGCACCAGCAACCCGAACGAGATCAGGGTGTACCAGTAGTAGCGCACGAACTCGTCGAGCGGTGCGCCCGGCTTGGCGTCTCCGTGCGCGAAGCAGTCGACGATCGCGTACACCATCTGCATGCCGGACGGATAGGTCCGCGTACCGGGCAACGCCTGCGCGCTGATCCGATCGAAGTGAGCGAACGCATAGGAGTGCCCGGAACGTACTACATCGAACATCGCGAACTGCCGCAGGCGGTCGGCGAGCAGCGCCGAGTAGTCGAACTGCTTCCAGAAATCGCTGTGCAGGGTCGGCCACGCGGCGATCACCGTGGCCGCCGCCCCACTGAGTATCGCGATGGCATCCGCGGCGGCGAAGCGCTTCGGCAGCCGGAAGCGACGACGGGCCGCGAACGAGACGAGGACGAGCACGCTGAGCGCGAACCCGCCTACCGCAACAGGTTCCAACCCCCACGGCCAGTAGCTGATGACGAGGCCACCGACGATGGCCGTCCCCGCGAGCAGCACGACCGCGGCCATGATCCGGTCCAGGACCGTGGACCCGTAGCGGTTGAGAGCCGCGGTGCCCAGGACGATGACGAGAAGCGTCGCGAGGTCGAGGTGGACGGCGTGGGCCGCGTACGCGAAGAGCCAGACTGCGGCGACGGCCGTGGTGGCTTGCACCGGCCGCGATGCGGCGATGTGGGCCGCGCCGACGGTTCGCGCGTGGCGATGGCGGCGCGGTGGGGGCGGAGCGTCGGCGTCGGCGGAGGTCTCGGCTTCCGAGCCCATCGCCGGGTCCTCGGCCGCAGCGATGTCGCCGACGGCCTCAGCATCTGTCGCGGTGGCGATCCCCGCAGACGCGGCCTCCGCATCGGTCGGGACCGCCGACAAGCCGGCCGCGGCGGGGTCCGCCGCGGCCGTGATCCGTTCGCGCACCTGTCAGGCGCCGCTGGGTGTGCCGGTGCCGGACGTGCCGGACGTGCCGGAGGCCGGGCTCGACGGGGTCGAGGTGCCGCTGG
>NZ_JAACYW010000580.1 GCF_015356825.1 Catenulispora rubra
GGGCGGCGCTGCTGCGGGGGTTCGGGGCGGCGCTGGGCCGCGCGCCAGGGCTGCTCGGGCTCTTCGCGGCGACCGCCGCCGCGGCCGTAGTCGGGGTTGCCGCCGTTTCCGCCACGGCCGTAACCGCCGTCGTCGCCGTTTCCGTAGCCGGGGTCGGCGCCACGTCGTCCGCCGCCCCCGCGCCGGTCGCCGCTTCCGCGGTGGTCCCCACCTTCGTCCGGATACCACTCAGACACGACGCGTGCCTCCCCCGCTCTGCCGTCCGCGCACCACCGCGGCGGCTATGACCAACCCCATGACGACGAGCGCGGCGAGGATCACCGGGAAGACGTTCGTCGTCGCGTGGACCAGACCGACCGCCTTCGCCTTGGTGTCCGGGTAGGGCGGGTTGTGCCAGGCCAGCTCGGCGACCGCGGCGACCAGCCAGGCCACCGGCGGCAGCGCGGAGACCACCCACCAGCGGCCGTTCGCGGTGGCCGCGGCGACGGCCACACCGGCCGAGACGATGGTCAGCAGCAGGAACACCGGGCCGTGGTAACCGCCGACGAACTTTCCGAGGATCGCGGCCAGCATCGGCCCGCCGAGCACGGCCGCGGCCGGCAGCCAGGTCGGAGCCCCCGCCAGCAGCCTGTCGCCCGGGTCGGACCCCGGCCGCGGGGCGGGACGGCGGCCGGCGGCGGAACCACCGCGGCCGGACGGACCCGAGGCGCGACCGCGTACCGGAGCCGGCGGCGGCGGCACGGGCCGCCCCGACCGAGGCGGTATCGACGACCCGCGCTCCGGACGGCCACCGCCGCCGGGGCCCGGACGCCGCGCCGGCGACGTGCGAGCTGATGAGGACATGACCGCGATCCTCACTCAGCCGTTCAACCGACCCATCCCGCTTTCGTCACAACCCTGCTACAACGAGGGAAGATCGGTCACCGCAGGTAATCGCCCGCGTTGACGGCGAGCGACTGACCGGTCACCCCGCCGGCATATTGCGACACCATGTACACGGCCGCGTTCGCCACGTCGCCGTCACTGGCCATTTCCGGCAACGCCATGCGATCGGTCAGTGACGCGACGATTTGTTCCTCGGCGATTTTTTGTGACGCGGCGGTCCACGCGACGTACCCCTGGACCATCGGCCCCCACATCCACGACGGCACCACGGCGTTGACCCGGATGCGTCGCGGCCCCAGTTCCTTGGCCATGCCATAGGTGGCGGACAGCAGGGCGCCCTTCGAGGCGGCATAAGCGGCCTGCATCACTTCGGTCGCCGGCACCCACATCGACTGCGACAGGATGTGGACGATGCCGGTGGTCCCGGTCTCGCGCGCCAGATGCGGGATCGCCGCCTTGCTGAGCTGCAGGGTGCCGACGACGTTGACCTCGTAGACGGCGCGCCAGTCGGCGAAGTCGGCGTCGCTGACGCCTCCGAAGACCTGGTCCATGGCCGCGACGTTGACCAGGCCGTCGAGGGCGCCGAAACGCTCGACGGCGAGGTCGACGAGCCGCAGGCAGTCGCTCTCGGAGGTGATGTCGGTCGGGGAGTAGGCGACGCGCGCGGGGTCGAACTCGGCGGCCGCCTTCGCCAGCTTGGCTTCTGTCCGCGCCCCCAGCACCACGTTCGCGCCCTGGTCGTAGGCCGCCTGCGCGACCTCCCGGCCGAGTCCGTCGCCGACCCCTGACACGATCACCGTCTTGCCTTGGAGCAACATGGGGAGCCTTTCGTGGGTGGTGGCGAGAGGTTCTGATGGTGCGTCAGATTAAGCCGGGCGGGGTGAGATCGCCAGAGCCGCCACGCGGTCCCGGCACCGCATGGCATGGCATGGCAGCATCCTGCGACGACGCTTGACACCCGGATTGTTCTAGCTGTTCTATAGCAATAGTTCGAAGGAGGCCGAAGCTTGCTCCTGACCGTGGAGCCCGACGGCGACGTGCCGATCTACCAGCAGTTGCGCGACCAGATCGTGGTGGCGGTGGCGGCCGGGGTGCTGGTGGCGGGGGATTCGCTGCCGACGACGCGGCAGCTGGCCGCCGATCTCGGGATCAACATGCACACCGTGAACAAGGCCTACGACCTGTTGCGGCGCGAGGGGCTGATCCGGTTGGGGCGGCGGACCGGTGCGGTGGTGG
>NZ_JAACYW010000581.1 GCF_015356825.1 Catenulispora rubra
GAGTTGGGGGGTGTGGGGGGTGCCTTGTCGCAGGGCTGTGTGTGGTTGCTGGTCGGCGATGGCTGAGGTGATGGTGTTGGTGAGGGTTGTTTGGGAGGCGGGGTGGTCGTCGGTGTCGATGAGGGTGATGCGGTGGGGGTTCTCGTTTTGGGCGGAGTGGATGAGACCCCACACCGGCGCGACCGTCAGGTCGACCGGATCGTCGGGGTGGACGGCGATCGCGTGGTGGGTCAGGACGACCAGGTGGGCTTCGGCGTTGCCCGGGTCCGCGAGCCAGGTTTGCAGGTGGGTCAGGGTGTTCTCGACGGTGGCGTGGACCGCGGCGAGATGGTCGGAATGCTCCGGCGACGCGTCACCGGCGGGGATGTCATAGATCGTGTACTCAACGGCGGAGGCGGCCTGGACCAAAGGGTCGCTGCGGGGGACCCAGACGCGTTGGTGCAGATGCGTTTCAGGAGCGGTCAGATCACGGAGGTTGAGAGGGCGGGTGGTCAGGTGGGTGGTCAGGATCGGGAGGTCATCGGGGCCGGTGACGGTGACGGTGTGGGTGGCGCCCTCAGTGGTGGTGTGGATGCCGATGGTGGTGAGGGCCGGGACGGCCGGGTGTCGATGGATTGTGGTGTCGGTGAAGGTGAACGGGAGCTGCAGGGCGACAGGCTGGTCGGAGCGGTCGGGCTGGTGGGGGTCGGTCGTGAGGAAGGTGGTGTGCAGCGCGGCATCCAGCAGTGCGGGATGCAGCAGGAACCCGTCGGCGGCGGCCGGTTCGGGCAGGGTCGCGGTGGCCCAGGCTTGATGACCGTGGTGTCGGATGTCGGTGAGGCCTTGGAAGGTCGGGCCGTAGTCGTAGCCGCGGTCGTGAAGATCGGCGTAGAGCACTGCGGATGCGATGACTGCGATGTCCGGATGGGGCACGGGAACCGGGTCCGGCATCGGGGCGGGTTCTGCGGTGAGGACGGCCGTGGCGTGATGCATCCAGGCCGGTGCGTCGCCTGGGTCTTGGTTGGTGTCGGCCGGGCGGGTGTGGATGGTGACTGTGCCGGAGCCGGTGCCGGGGTCCGGGTCGGGCCGGTAGGTGATATTCAGGTGCAGCCGGTCATCCTCGGACAGGATCAGCGGGGCCTGCAACGTGAGCTCTTGCAGATGGGGATGGCCGGTGCCGGCCGCGATGTGCAGGACCAGCTCCAGGAGCGCAGCACCCGGAAGCACGATCATGTCGTAGACCGCGTGATCACGGATCCATTCGCATCGATCCGCGGTCAGCACTGCGGTTCCGGTGATGCTGCCATCGGGGTGCGCGACCACCGCATCCAGCAACGGATGCCCACCAGGATCCTGGCCCAACGCCCCGGCGCTACCTGAAGCGGCCGGGAGTAGCCAGTAGCGGGTGTGTTGGAAGGGGTAGGTCGGGAGGTCCGGCAGCAGGTCAGGGCTCTGGTCGGTGCTGCCGGGCGGGATCAACGGCGCGCCGTGGACGTGGGCTCGGGCGGCGTTGCCCAGCAGTTGTCGCAAACCGTCGTGGTCGCGGCGTAGCGAGCCGATGACCACCGTGTCGAAGTCCTCGAAGCTGTGCTCCAGGGCGGGGACCAGCACCGGGTGCGGGCTGGACTCGATGAACATGCCGAAGCCGTCGGCGTGCAGCGCCTGGACGGTGTCGTGGAACCGGACCGGCTGCCGAAGGTTCCGCCACCAATATCCGGCGTCGAGCACAGTGGTATCGGTGATGCGTGCGGCGGTGACCGTGGAATAGAAAGGGATCCGCCCCTGGCTCGGGCTGATTTTCAGCTCCGCCAGCACCGAGTGCAGACTCTCGATATGGACACTGTGTGAGGCGTAGTCGACATCAATCAGCCGGGCACGAATATCGCGAGCCTGATACTCCGCCACAAACTCGGCCACCACGGCCGCCGGGCCCGCAACCACCGTATGCGCAGGCCCATTCACTGCGGCAATCTCCAACCCCGCAGGCAAAACAGCGGTGATATCGGCGGCTGGCAACGGCACCGAAGCCATCGCGCCAGTGCCTGACAGCCCGGATAGTGCCCGGGCCCGTAGCGCACACAACCGGGCGCCGTCTTCCAGCGACAACACCCCGGCAGCCACCGCCGCCGCGA
>NZ_JAACYW010000582.1 GCF_015356825.1 Catenulispora rubra
CCCCCGCCCCCCAGCAAGCGATCCAACCCCGCGAACACACGACCACGCGCCCCGGCTTCGAGACGGTAGTACACGTAGTAGCTGTGGCGCTCCGGCGCGATCCAGCCGGACTTGTGCAGCAGCTTGAGATGCTTCGACACCGCCGCCTCGGTGAGGCCGATCAGGCCGGCCAGTTCGCGCGTCGAGCGGGGGCGGCGGGCCAGGAGTTCGAGGATCTGTAGGCGGGTCGCGTCGCCAGCAGCGCGGAGCAGGCCCAGCAGGTCCTCGGCAGGGGCCGGTGCGCGGCCCTGGTGAGCCATGCCGGCCAGAGCGTAGGAGAGGACGACGGTCGTGGTCTCGCCGCGATCACGGTCGCGATCACGGTCACGATCACGATCACGATGCACGGCGACAGCGAGCTCCGGCCACATGAAGTGCGATGGCACGAGCAGCACGCGGTCGCCGTCGGCAAGGGTGACGTCGATGGGATCCGCAACACCGCGAGCGCCCGGCGGCCGGATCGTGACGCTCCCGTCGGACCCCGCAGTGATGTGGTCGGTCATGGCACCCAACATCGCCGCCGGTCCGAGCCGCGACAGGCTTCGGAAGCGGCGCGCGATCTCGTCGTGGAGGTGCGCCTCCAGGCTCGGCCAGTCGGCGGCGAGACAGACATCCCAATACGCGCCCAGGAAATCGGCGAAGCGCTCGCGCACACCATCCGGATCCGCAATCAGCTCCCTGAGAACCACCGCCGACGCGGCATGCCCCCCCTCAACCTGACCCAGCGCGCGCTCCCGCACCTCCGCATCAGCACAAAACCGCTCCCACGGCACCCGCCGCGCCCGGCCGCGATGCGCGAGCGCAGCGTGCACCATCGGCTCGGCGAAGTCCTCGACCGGCGCCTTGCGCAGCAGGTCGAGGTCGTCCGGCCACGCGTTCACCTCGCCCGGCGGCCAGATCCCGGGCAGCAGCAGCGGACGTTCGGCGAACCAGAACCGGAAGGCGTCCAGGTCGCCCTTCAGACGCGCGTCGAGCCGCGTGCGCATCTCCAGGACCCACGAGATGTGCAGCGGATGACGCTTCACGGCCGCCAGCACATGCAGGCTGCGCAGCGCCTCGGACCCCGGCGAGCTGCCGAACTCGAAACGGTCGGCGTCCTGCTGCCCCAAGACCAGCCGCACACTCATCGCGGCCTCCCTCCTGGCGGACCGATCAACTCTGCGGTTGATCGGTCGATCGGGTCTGATGCGCGCTTTTACGGTCGGCATCAGTATCCGCAAGAAGGGAACCGCTGTGACTTTGAACCGTCGATCATTTCTGAACGGGGCGCTGACCGCGTCGTCCGCCATCGTTGTTGCCGGATGTGGTGCGAGCTCGAACAAGCCCGCCGCCGAAACATCCGTCTCATCGGCCACTTCGTCGGCCACATCGCTGGCCACTTCGTCGGCCAAGTCGGCGCTCGACTGGCCCGCGCTCGGCGACCACCTCCGCCAGCAAGCCGCAGCCGGGCTGTTCTCCGGCGCAGTCCGCGTCGAGCAGAACGGACACGTGCTCCTCGACGCCGCCTTCGGTATGGCCGATCGCACCCGGCGCATCACCAACACGCCGACCACCAAGTTCTGCGCCGCCTCCATGGGCAAGATGTTCACGGCTGTGGCGATCGGCCAACTGGTCAGCGCCGGCAAGGTCGCTTTCGACGACACCGTCGGCAAGCACCTGCCGGGCTTCCCGTCGGCGATCGCCGATCATGTGACGGTGGCGCAGTTGCTGACCCACACCTCCGGCATGGGGGATGTGCTTCAGCACGCTGGCCCCACGCCGCCCCCGGACACCTTGGCCGGCCAGATCGCAGAGATCGCGAAAACCCCGCTGCTGTTCGCGCCCGGGAGCAGTTCCGCTTACAGCAACTCGGGATTCATCGTTCTTGGCGCGATGGTCCAGCAGGCCTCCGGCACCGATTACCCGAGCTACAACCACAAGTACGTCTTCACACCAGCCGGCATGTCCGACACCGACATCCGCGTCTACCGCCCCGCCGACGTCCCCGCCATGGCCCACGGCTACGAACTCGACGATGCCTCCGGACGCCCCGACCAGAGCCCGCCTCCAGCCCCAGCC
>NZ_JAACYW010000583.1 GCF_015356825.1 Catenulispora rubra
CCGCCCCCACCGCCCCGACCTGGAAGGCCGCCGCAGTGAGTACTCCCGGCACGCTGACCCCGCCGCTTCTTCAGACGTCGCAGGGCTGGGGTCCATTCGGCATCGCCATGCAGCAGGACGAGGGCCTGACCGTGGCCCTGAAGGACGGCCTGCTCCGCGTGGAGGAGGTGCTGCTGAACTACACCCGCAGCGACCACGCCTACATCAGCGAGATCACCTCGCACCTGGCCCAGGCCGGCGGCAAGCGCACGCGGCCGCTGCTGGTGCTGCTGGCCGCGCAGTTCGGCGACCCGGCCGCCCCGGGCATCGTGGAGGCCGCCGTGGTGGTGGAGCTGACCCACCTGGCCACGCTCTACCACGACGACGTCATGGACGAGGCGGCGCTGCGCCGCGGGGTGGCCTCGGCCAACCAGCGCTGGGACAACTCGCTGGCCATCCTGTCCGGCGACTTCCTGTTCGCCCGCGCCTCCACGCTGCTGGCCGAGCTTGGCCCGGACGCCGTGCGGATCCAGGCCGAGACCTTTGAGCGCCTGGTCAGCGGTCAGATCTCGGAGTCGGTGGGGCCCAAGAACGGCCAGAACCCGGTGGACCACCACCTGGAGGTGCTGGCGGGCAAGACCGGCTCGCTGATCGCCACCTCCGGCCGGTTCGGCGCGATCTTCGCCGGCTGCACCGCCGAGCAGGAGCAGATACTGGCGGAGTTCGGCGAGCTGTTCGGCGTCGCCTTCCAGCTCTCCGACGACCTGCTGGACATCGAGTCGGAGTCCGAGCAGTCCGGCAAGACGCCGGGCACGGACCTGCGCGAGGGCGTGCACACCCTGCCGATGCTGATCGCGCTGGCGATGGACGGCTCCGCGGACCCGGAGACGGCGCGGCTGCAGGAGCTGCTGCGGACGGACCTGTCGTCCGACGACGAGGCCTTCTCCGAGGCGCTGGGGCTGCTGCGGGCGCACCCGAGCATGGGGCAGGCGCGGGACGTGGTGCGCGGGTACGCGCAGAAGGCGAAGGCGGTGCTGGAGCCGCTGCCGGAGGTGCCGGCCAAGGAAGCGATGCGGGCGCTGTGCGATGTGGTGATTTCGCGGACGACCTGAGCATTTCCGGATACGCGATGCGCGCCGACGACAGCTGTCGTCGGCGCGCTTTGTTTGCGGCTCGATGTGCCCGGTCGCGGGCCGCTTCAGGCCAGGGTCTCGCCGGTCGAGCCGTCGACGAACTCCGGCTCGCCGGTACCGGCGCCGCTGACCACCAGGGCGCGGACCAACTCGGGGTGCTCGGGCAGATCGGGGGCGGTGATCTGAGTCAGGCGGATGTGGACGCTTGCGTCAAGGCGCTGTCGCGGATGCTGGACGCGCTGTCGGATGTGGATGTGGACTGAGCTGGCCTTTTGCGAGCTCCGCGCAGCGCGTCGACTGTCAGCAGCACCAGCGCGAACCAGACGATCAGGAACCCGGCCAGGCGTGCGGGCGGCACGGACTCGTGCTGCACCAGTACCCCGCACAGGAACTGCAGGATCGGCGCCAGGAACTGGAGCAGCCCGACGACCGACAGCGGGAGCCGGTTGGCCGCCGCCCCGAAGCAGATCAGCGGCACCACCGTGACCGGCCCCGCGAGCATCAGCAGCCCGGTGTTGCCGGCCCCGTGGTGCCCGAAGTCGAGCGTGCCCCGCGTCCCGAGCCAGACCAGGTACCCGACGGCCGGCAGGAACTGAAGCGCGGACTCCACCGCCATGGCCTCCGCGGCCGGCACCGCCGCGACCTTCTTGAGCAGCCCGTACGTCCCGAAGCTCCCGGCCAGCACCAGCGCGATCCACGGCGCCTTGCCGTACCCGACGGCCAGCACCAGCACCGCGACCGCGCCGACCCCCACCGCGGCCCACTGCAGGCGCCGCAACCGCTCCCGCAGCAGGAACACCCCGAACAGCACGGTCACCAGCGGATTGATGAAGTACCCGAACGCGGTGTCGACGGTGTGCCCATGGTTCACGGACCAGATGTAGACGAACCAGTTGACGGAGATCGCGGCAGCGGCCGCGGCGAGAATCGCCACCTTCCGAGGCGTCCGCACGAACTCCCGCACCCACCCCCACCGAGC
>NZ_JAACYW010000584.1 GCF_015356825.1 Catenulispora rubra
GGGTGGGAGGGCAGGACCGCGGGCGGCGTACGCCCGCCGGCCGGCCGGTTGCTCCCATCGCGTGATCCGTCGCGTCCCGCCTGCTCGTCCGTGGTCCGCCGGCGTAACGTCGATGATGGCCGCGGGGTTCGCCCGGCGGCCGGAGCAAGGGGGAGGCGCGTGGCACGCTACGCGGACGCACGGCCCGCCGGGGCCGCATGTCCGATCCGCCGCGCGTCGGACCGTGCCCGGAACCGCTGGGGTGGGGGACGATCATGAGCACGACCACGGACACCACCACGCCCGGCGCCGACATGAGCGGACCGGCGGGTGACGCCGGCGCTTCGAAGGACCCGTACATCCGCGGCACGGACGAGACCGTGCTGCTGGACCTGCGCGAGCTGCGGGCCCAGGAGGCGGCGGACAAGGCTGCGCGGGCGGCGGCCGCCGGTCTCTCCGTTGATCCCTCCACTGATCCTTCCGCGGCCGGAGTACCCAGAGCGCCCGGAATGCCCGCGGCTCCCGGAACCGCCGAAGCGACCAGGGCGATCGAGGCCGGGACGCCCGGCGCCACCGGGGCGGAGCTCGAGCGCTACCACGGCTCGCACCGCCGCGACGCGGTCCTGTACGCCGACGGCGGCACCGCGATCCCCCTGGACCGGGTCCGCGAGGTCTGCCACGACCTGCGCCAGCCGGTCGCCGCGATCCTGATGCTGGCCTCCGCCGCCGAACTGCGGCCGGACGTGCCCGAGCGGGTCCGGGACGTGCTGCAGGAGATCATGTCCCAGACCGAGGAGATATCCGCGACGGTCCGCCAGTTCCTGGACGACGCCAAGCAGGGCGTGGACGGCCTGGGCGATCCGGTGCCGTGCAACGTGGCCGGCCTGGCCGCGGAGTCCGTGGAGCGCTGGCGGGCCACCTTCGACGGCGACCTGGCCCTGGCGGCCGAGGACCCGCTGCACGTGACGGTGGATCCGGTGCTGTTCAAGCGGGCACTGGGCAACGTCCTGTCCAACGGCACCCGCGCCGCCGGCGACTCCGGCCGCGTCCAGGTGACCGTCCGCCGCTTCGAGACCGCCGAGGGCGAACGCGCGGTGATAGAGGTCGACGACAGCGGCCCCGGCTTCGGCAACATCCCGGCCGGCCACGGCCTGGGCCTGGCGGTCGTCCGCCGCACGATAGAGGCCGCCGGCGGCTCGGTGGAGTTCGCCGAGGGCCCGCTGGGCGGCGCGCTGGTCCGGCTGGTCCTCCCGGTCACCCCGATCCGCCCGCTGAGCGCCGACGACGAGCTGACCAAGACCTTCCACGGCGAGATCTCGCTGACCCAGCTGGCCGCGGAGCTCGCGGCCGGCAACCTGCACCGGGCGCTGGCGGACTTCGACGACCTCGATGACATTGATATTGATGACATTGATGACCTCGATGAGGATGACTTCGAGGACGTGGACGACCTCGCCGCCCCGGCGATGGGCCACACCGTCCCGACCTCGGGCCACGCTGTCGCGGCCGGAGGTCACACCGTCGCGGCGGCGGGTCACACGCTGACCGGCGGCCACGCGCTCGTGACGCGGATCAGCGCCTGGCCGGAGCCGATGGCCATCTCCAGTACGCCGGAGCAGCTGGCGATCGGCGGGCCCGCGGACCGAGGGAACCTGTTCGGGGCCCGCGCGGCGGAGCAGGACGCGATCACCGCGACGCCTGACGTAGCGCCGGAGGCTGCTGCCAACCGGAGCTACTTCGGACTGCCGCCGCAGCAGAACCGGCTGGCGGCCGATGACCGCAGCTTCTTCGGGGTCCCGGCGCAGAAGAACCAGTCTTCGGACCCTGCGCAGAGCGGCTACTTCGGTCTGCCGCTGAAGAACGACTCCGCGCCTGCGCGCCGCACCTACGACGCACCTTCGGAGATCGCCGCGCCCCAGCCGCCGATGCCGCAGCAGGCCGACATCGCCGCGCACCCGGTTCCGACCGGCCTGCTCGCGGAACGCCGGAACGCCGGGCCCCAGGCTCCCGCCGAGGCCGCCGCCTCGCAGCCGGCGCGTTCTGCCGCGCCCTCTGCACCTGCCGCACCTGCCGCACCGCAGCCGCCGACCGCGCAGCTCCCCGC
>NZ_JAACYW010000585.1 GCF_015356825.1 Catenulispora rubra
GGATTAGGGCTGGGAGTAGGGCTTCGATTCGGTAGGGCGTCGGTCTCGTAGGTCGGGCGGTTCGGGGACAGGTGTTCCGGGGCCGCCCGAGCTCCCGTGGTGATCACCTATTATGTTAGGGTTGCCGATCGTAATGTAATCGACCGAGGGTGGGGAGTTCACCATGACCGAGTCGTTGCCCGCGACGGCGTTCGTCCGCGTCTCGAGGTTCACCTACGAGCCCGAGCGGTTCGCCGAGATCGACGCCATGAACCGGAAGATCTCGGAGTACCTGATCCCGGCCATCAAGCAGCTGCCGGGGATCCTGCACTTCTACGCGGCGGTCTCGCCGGAGGGCTCGGCCGTGCACGTCAGCGTCTGGGACACCGAGGAGCACGCCAAGCAGCTGGACCACTTGAAGGAGATGGTCGTCATCGCGCGCGGCGAGGCGGAGGCCGCCGGGGCGACGTTCCATCCGGTGGTCAACTACCCGATCGGCTGGACCGTCTGAGCCGACGTCGGGGATCCGGCCGCTGTGCGGGCGCGGCGGCCATTGTCGGGATCGGACCGCTATGCGGGTGCGGCGGCCATTGTCGGGATCCGGCCGCTATATGAGCGCAGCGGCCATTTGTTCATGTCGCCGAGTCGGTTGCCCGACTCTCTCAAGTGACTACTTCGAGCCCTCACCGCGTCGGCGAAATTACCTACATCCCATCGCGGCGCGTCTGCCATCATCGTGCACACGCCACGGACCCCGCCGACCCGGTGAACGGATTGTCGGCACCTGTCCATAGGCTCTGCGTCAGAACAAATCAGATTCACGACATGCGCTCCGCATGGGGGGAACCATCATGGCCACGAAACTCAGTCAGATCATCGCCATCGAGAAGGGCGTCAAGAGCAAGTCCTACGCCGAACTCACCCAGGCCCACCACGACGTCCAGAAGCAGCCGCTGCTCACCGGGCTGAGCCGCACCTACCAGGCCAAGGACGAGGACGGCGAGCAGCTGCCGCCGGAGTCCACGCGCGTGCAGGTCAAGGCCGAGGACGTGCTGCACCAGATCGCCGCCGGCCTGTCCCGGCTGTTCGACGTCACCGCCACCAAGGACTGGGCGAACTGCGTGGCGCGCGCCGACGTCGTCGTCGAGGGCCGCACGCTGCTGCGCGAAGTGCCGGTGTCCTACCTGCTGTTCCTGGAGAAGCAGCTCGCCGACCTGAACACCTTCGTCAAGAAGCTGCCGGTGCTGGACGCCGCCGAGTCCTGGACCGCCGACCCCTCCACGGACTGGTACCGCACCGAGCCGGTGCGCACGCTGCGCACCAAGAAGGTGCCGCGCAACCACGTGAAGGCCGAGGCCACCGAGAAGCACCCGGCGCAGGTCGAGGTCTACTACGAGGACATCACCGTCGGCTACTGGACGCAGACCAAGTTCTCCGGCGCACTGCCCGCGCAGCGGGTCAACGAGCTCGTGGAGCGCGTGGAGAAGCTGAGCCAGGCGGTGAAGTTCGCCCGCGAGGAGGCGAACACCTTCGAGGTCACGGACCAGCGCGTCGGCGAGGCGGTATTCGGTTACCTCTTCGCCTGAGGATTCGCTAGGATCGGCGGCGAGCGACCAAGCTTAATGTGACGCCTGAAACTGACGAACACTGTGACAGTGGGGGTTCGAATCCCTCTCTCCGCCAAACCGTGCGGAGGTAGCCCAAGTAGGTAGAGGCAGCAGTGATGAAGCTCAGACTCTCGCTCCAAGCTTAGCCCTCGCCGTCCATCGCCGGATCGACCGGAAGCGGGTCCTACACCGAGGTTGCAGGTTCGAGCCCTGTTCCCCGCTCTCTCATGCGGGGATAGCTCAATAGGAAGAGCGCGGTGCCTTAGACTTACCCGTTTTCTTAAATGCCATCGGCGTGTGTACTACGACGGCACCACACCTTTTCAGTGTGGAGAGGCCCAGGGCGGGCAAAACCCTGGGCCTCGCCCTTTTTTGGGTGCTGGGGGTGCTGGTGTCGGGTGGGTGTGGCGGGTGCGGTTGGTTTGTGGTTTTTAGAAGCTTTTTACGGCTTCGCGCATGGTTTGATGACCTCGCTGGGGGGCGCAGTCCGGTT
>NZ_JAACYW010000586.1 GCF_015356825.1 Catenulispora rubra
CTCCCGAGCCGTCTCCACCTCCCGCCGGAACCGGGCCCGGAACCGCGCGTCGGCCGCGAACTCCGGCCGCGCCACCTTCAGCGCCACCGCCCTCCGGTCCGGCCCCAGCGCCAGGTAGACGCGCCCCATCCCGCCCACGGCCAGCAGCGTCAGGACCCGGAAACCGCCCAGGTGGCGCGGGTCGTCCCCACTCAGCGGTGCCATACCGCACACGCTAAGAGCGATCTCGATCGCTGGGAAGACCGTGACCGTCTGTGTTGTGTTTCGTTAGGTATTGCGACCCTTCCCGACGAAAAGGCCACCCGGGACAGCCGCCTTGATCTTCCCCACCGTGCAGTTCGCGCTCTTCTTCGCCGTCGTCCTGCCGCTGTCCTGGGCCCTCATGCCCCGTCAGCACGCGTGGCGGCCGTTCATCCTCGCCGCCTCGTACTACTTCTACGCGGCCGCGGACTGGCACTACGTGTTCCTCCTAGCGGGCTCCACGGTCGTCAATCAACTCGCGGCGACCGTCATCACCCGTCAGGCCTCGGAGAAGGTCCGCAGGACAGCGCTGATCACCGCGATCACCCTGGACCTCGGAACCCTCGGCGTCTTCAAATACCTCGACTTCTTCAGCGACTCCGTAAGCAGTTCCCTGGGACTCTCCTTAGGGCTGCTGCACCTTGTCCTGCCTGTAGGAGTGTCCTTCTACACGTTCCAGGCCATCTCCTACGTCATCGACGTCCACCGCGGCCGCACACCCCTGGCCAAGCCCCTCGACTACGCCATCTACGCGTCCTTCTTCCCGCACCTCGTCGCGGGCCCGATCGTCCGCGCCTCGGAGTTCGTCCCGCAGCTGTCCGGCCCGCGCGACCCGAACCGCATCCCCGCCGCGCGTGCCTTCGGCCTGATCGCCGGCGGCCTGGTGAAGAAGATGGTCGTGGCCGACGTGATCGGCGCGAAGCTCGTCGAGCCGGTCTTCGGCACGCCCCAGGCGCACAACGGCACCGAAACGCTAACGGCCGTCTATGGATATGCCGTCCAGATCTACTGCGACTTCTCCGCCTATACGGACATGGCGATCGGCCTGGCACTGCTATTGGGGTTCCGCTTCCCCGACAACTTCGACCGCCCCTACACCGCGCGCTCTCTGCAGGATTTCTGGAGGCGCTGGCATATGACGCTCTCCAGATGGCTCCGCGACTACCTCTACATCCCCTTGGGAGGGAACCGCAGCGGGAGCCTTAAGACGTACCGCAACCTGATGCTGACCATGCTCCTCGGCGGCCTATGGCACGGCGCCGCATGGACCTTCGTCATCTGGGGCGGTATCCACGGCGTCGGCTTAGCAGTGGAACGTGCGTGGCCTGCGATGTCATCCGCTATTGCGATGCCTTTCGCTATAAGGATTCCCCAGCCTGTGAAGACCACAGCGGCGCGCATCGTCACCTTCCACGTGGTCTGCCTGGCGTGGGTCTTCTTCCGCGCCCCGGACCTCGGCACCGCCTTCACCGTTCTGGGACGCCTCTTCGCCGGTGGCCCGAGCACCGGCATCGTCACGCCCACGATCGTTTTCATCATCGCCGCCGTACTCGCCGTGCAGTGGCTGCCCAGGGGCACCGGCGCACGTCTGCAGGAAGCGTTCGTCACCCTCCCGGTCTACGCACAGGGCGTCTCCCTCGGCGTGCTCCTTCTAGTGGCCGCGGCAGTAAGCGGAGGACAAGGTGTGGCGCCCTTCATCTACTTCCGGTTCTAGACGCGAAAGGAGCGAGCAGTGTCCGAGGAACCCGTCACCACCGCACGCCAAGCCGGCCGCGTCATCCGGATCGCGCTGATCACGGCTCTCCTGCTGAACACCGCCGGCGTCGTCCGCGCGGGCCTGGGCATGCAGCCCGGCCCGACCCGCGACCTCCTGCTCGCCTTCGCGCACCCCGTGGACACCATCGCCGGCGCCCTGGACCTGAACCGCCCCCGCATCTCCCTGGACGCCATGCTCGGCCACCCCGACAGCGGCACCGGCGACGGTCACCGTACCCACCTGGAACGGGACGCGGACCGCCTCCAGCC
>NZ_JAACYW010000587.1 GCF_015356825.1 Catenulispora rubra
CCCACCACCTCCGGCACCCACAGCGCCGCCCGCACCCTCCCCGGCACCGACGTGACCATCGGCGTAGTCCACGCCCCCTACCGCCGCGTCCTAGACGCCATGTCAGCCGACGGCCTCCCCCTGATCCTGGCCGGCCACACCCACGGCGGCCAACTCCGCCTCCCCCTCTACGGCGCCCTGGTGACCAACTGCGACCTCGACCGCCGCCGAGCCGCCGGCCTGTCCACCTACGCGGAATCCCACCTCCACGTCTCAGCCGGCTGCGGCACCAGCCGCTTCGCCCAAGTCCGCTTCTGCTGCCCCCCGGAGGCCACCCTCCTGACCCTGACCCCCCGATCATGACCCTGCACACGACGCCCTGACCTGCGTGGTTAAGTCGTTTTCGCTATCCGGCCACGTTTGGGTAGACTGTCCACGCACGATCGGGGTGTGGCGCAGCTTGGTAGCGCGCTACGTTCGGGACGTAGAGGCCGCAGGTTCAAATCCTGTCACCCCGACGCTCGTGAAAAGGCCCGCCTTCTCCGGAAGGCGGGCCTTTCGGCATTCCTGGCGCTATTCGGCGTTTCAGTGTCGGAATCGCTCGCGGTGCTTTCGGATGCAATCCGGGTCGATTGTGTGTCCGGGTTTGATGCGAAGCTGGTCCAGGACAGTGCCGTCGGAGGCGCGGATGACCTCGAAGGTGTCGCTGAGGTAGATCGCGCCGTTGTCGAGGCGGACGTGGTCGTTCGGGCAGAGACTAAGGATGTTGCCAGCGATATCGGGGCCGTTGTACGGCGAGCCGAGGGCGTGGATGTGGGCGCCTTCGCTGTAGTAGCCGCCATCGATCTCGATCTGGATGCCGCAGACCTGGCACATGTGGTCGTACTTCTGCTTGATGCTTTGGGCCAGTTCGACATCGCGCAAGATGCGGTTGACGGTCGTCGGCGCTCGCTGGGGGGTCTTCTGCGCCACCATCGTTGCGATCGAGCGCTCGACTGGGGTCAGCTTCAGCATCCGGAACTTCCACACCAGCGGTCCATGGATGCTGGGCGCGCTGCCGTAGGACTCGATGACGTAAAGGCCGTCGTAGCGGTAGCCGGTCGCTGGCCGGATGGTGTCGGATTTGCGGGTGCGGGGGCCGCGGATCACTCGAACGGGGATTTCCTCGCGGTGGCTGCGCACCATGGCGGCGTTACCCCGGCCCTTCGGGCCGCCGATGACTTGATCGGTGACCTGACGCGTGCGGTTCTCGTTCTGACCGCCGTGACCGGTATAGACGAGGACGTCGAAGTCGTCGACGTCGTCGGTGTAGCCGCCTGAGACGACGATGGCGTCCGCGCCCCTATCCGGGTCGCCGGAGATACCATCCTGGTTCTTGGTGTGCAGACCGGCTTTCATGAGCTCTGCGCGATCCGTGAAGGTAGCCCCCTCGCGGTAGTTGCCGATCTCTCCGAACGTCACTGGCATGCGCGCATTGTGGCATTAGCTGCCCACAGATTGGACGAGGTCAGACCAAATCCCGAGGCACCGAGGTGGTCCAGCTCTTCGTGAAGACCTCAACCCCGTTCTCGTAAGCGACCAGCCGGTCCACCACCAGGAACTCAGTCTCCGTACACGTCATCCGCGAGAACGTCCGCACCTCCGTCTGCCACGCTCCGCGGCCGATGGCGTCGGTGCGTTCGCACTCCACGACTGCGGACTGCGGGTCGGTCTCGGTGAGGTGGAAGCGGTTCAGTTCGGTCTCGGTGCGGGTCAGGCCGTCGGTGTGGTCTGTGGTGGTGCCGTCGGAGAAGGTCATCTCGACCACCTGCGTGCGGGTGACCGGGTCCCATGTGATGGTGCGGGTGGCGGGGACGTCGACCACGTCGAAGGGGCTCGGCGGGTCGGGTCGCGGCGGCGGCGTCGGTGCGCCGTCCAGGGCGGGGTCCGGGGTGCGGACCGGCAGGTGCAGGGTGCCGCCTTCGGGGTGGATGG
>NZ_JAACYW010000588.1 GCF_015356825.1 Catenulispora rubra
GCCCAACCCCGACCGGCGCCTGATCACCGAGGTGAAGGACGGGGTGCGCATCTCCTTCGGCCCGGGGCCGATGCGGCTGATGGCCGCGATGATCGGCACGATGACGCTGGCGCAGGCCGGTTCGGTCGCGGCGATCGTGGTACTCGGCACGCACACGGTCGGGCTGGACAAGACCGCCTTCGGCTGGACGCTGGCGGCCGGGAACGTCGCGGCGGTGGCCGTGATGCTGTCCATCGGCCGGGTGGCCACGCTGCGGACGTCCTCGGCGGTGCTGGTGAGCCTGGTCTTCGGCATCATCGGCGAGCTGCTGTTGGGCACCGCGCGCAGCGGCCCGCAGATGTCGGTGGGGCTGGCGATGGATGCCTCCGCGGTGCTGATCATCGGCGTCAGCCTGACCACCGCGCGCATGCGCCTGGTACCGCGCGAGATGCTCGGCCGGATGACCGGCGGCTACCAGACGGTGATGTTCGCCGCCGGCGCGGCCGGCACGATCATCGGCGGGGCGCTGGCCGAGTCGAGCGGACGGCTGCCGTATCTGGTGTGCGCGGCGGTGTACGCCGGGGTGCTCGCGACGTCGTTCCGGCGGGTGCGGGGGCTGGACGCGACGCCGGAGGCGGCTGGTGCGGCTGGTGTTGCTGGGTCTGGTGTTGCTGGGTCTGGTGTTGCGGGGGCGGCGGCGACGGCGGCTACGACGGAGTCAGCTGCGGCGCCGGTCGTCATCCCCGCTCAGGGCTCCGCGGACGGCGCCGGTGCCGGCGGCAAAATCGGCACCGGCAACGGCACTGTCGCGGTCGAGGCCGAGACTGGAGTCACGGCCAGCGAGGTCGTGGACTGATCCGGCTCGTTCCCGGCCGTCCTCCACGTCCCGGCCGTCCGTCAGCCCGTCAGCCCATCAGCCCGTCACGTCGCCGAGACGGCCGGCATCGTGGTGTCGTTGATCACCGCGCTCCACAACGCGCCGGCCTTCGTCTTGTCCCACAGGATGCAGGACCCGACCCCGGGCACGTTGTAGTTGTCGGTGGCGATCGGCACCACGACGGTGTGGCCGCTGCCGCCGCTGACGCCCTTCATGCTCTGGAACATGTCGTAGAGGTCGCCCAGGCTGGTGCCGTCGTTGACCTTGAACGCGGCCAGCGAGTTGTCCAGCACCGGGACCAGCTTGAACGGGTTCAGGACCACTCCCATGGAGGACACCTTGTGCGCCAGGGCGGCCAGGAAGGTGCGCTGGCGCTGCATGCGTCCGATGTCGCCGAGCGGGTCGGCGTAGCGCTCCCGCACGTAGGCCAGGGCCTGGGCGCCGCTGAGGGTCTGGCAGCCGGCCTTGAGGTTGGCGCCGGACAGCTGGTCCTGGATCGGCTTGTCCAGGCACAGGTCCACCCCGCCGACCGCGTCGGTGACCTTCACGAAGCCGCCGAAGCCGACCTCGGCGAAGTGGTCGATGTGCACCCCGGTGGTGACCTCGATGGTCTTGATCAGCAGCGGCGCGTTCCCGAAGGCGTAGGCGGCGTTGAGCTTGTTCTTCGACTCCTTGTGCTGCTTGCCCTTGCTGTCGGTCCACGCCGGGATGGTGACGTAGGAGTCGCGCGGCAGGCTGATCAGCGAGGTCCCGTTCGATCCGGAGTGCAGGATCATCATCGAGTCGGTCCGCGACGTGTCCCCGGTCACCGCCCCGGTCCCGGTGTGCAGCGCGTCCTGCTGGTCCCGCGTAAGTCCCTCCCGGCTGTCACTGCCGACCAGCAGCCAGTTCGTCCCCTTGCCCGCGGCGGGCCGCCCTGGGTAGTCGGAGATCACATTCTCGTGCTGAATCTGCCCCGAAGCATGGAAGTAGAGCCACGTCGCATACCCCCCGACCAACAGCACGAGCACCAAGGAACCGGCCAGGATCCGCTTCGGCCAACTGAACCGCCGCACCTTCGCCGGCCGCGGCCCATCCGGCCCACCCGGATACCCG
>NZ_JAACYW010000589.1 GCF_015356825.1 Catenulispora rubra
GTTGTGGGGGTGGTCATCGCAAGGGCGGGTTCAGCATCCCCGCACGCTGGGCGAGCAGCGCGGCCTGGACGCGGCTGGTCACGCGCAGCTTGCCGAGGATGGCGCTGACGTGGTCCTTGACCGTGCCCACGCTCAGGTGGACGCGCGCGCCGATCTCCGCGTTCGACAGCCCCTCGGCGACCAGGACCAGGACGTCGCGCTCGCGGTCGGTCAGCAGGCCGATCCGGGCTGACGCCTCGTCCTCGGCGGCGTCCGCGGTCGGGACGGACCGGAGCATGGCGTAGGAGGCCTTCGGCGACATGACGATCCCGCCGGCCGCGAGCGTGCGCACGAGCTGGGCCAGCTGCGCGGGGTCGGTGTCCTTCAGCAGGAAGCCGGCCGCGCCGGAGCGCAGCGCCGTCACGACGTACTCGTCGGTGTCGAAGGTCGTGAGCATGGCCACCACCGGCGGATCGGGGAAGGCCTGCAGGCCGCGCAGGATGGTCAGCCCGTCGACGTCCGGCATGCGGATGTCCAGCAGCACCACGTCCGGCCGCGCCTCGCGCACGGTGGCCAGCGCCTCGCCGCCGATAGCGGTCCCGACGACCTCGATGTCCTCGGCGGCGTTGAGGATCAACTCGAAGCCGGAGCGCACGAGCGCCTCGTCATCCACGACCACGACGCGGATCACCGGTGTTCCCTTCTGCCGGGCCAAGAGCTTCCGCCCCCGAGGCTACGGCCACCGCGGGGCGGTGCGGCGGCACCGTGGCGATCAGCAGCCGATCGGCGTGTCCTGTCCAGCCGATCGGAGGGGGCGGTCGGTCGGTTCGTACCTCGTACGTCGGCGAGGGACGCCGGATCGACATGACGTTGCCTCTGGACCGGGAGCCCGCGCCCGGTGCGCGCCGCGTGGACTGGTTGAAGGTGCTGGTCGCCGAGGCGCCGATCGACTCGGCGCTGTTCGAACTGCCCCGGCTCGGTGAGCCCGAGCGGCGAACCGGACGGCCTGCTCCCCGGGCGGCAGGGCTCGGTGGCGTACCCGACCGCTGAGAACGCCACGGGCGTGGGCGGAATCCTCGATGGGTTCCGCCCACGCCCGCCTACGCCTGCTCACGCCCGCTCACGCCTGTGCGCAGCCCCGTCGAGCAGGGCCCGGGCTACACCTTGCTGTCGGTGACACGCACCCCCGCGTCAGTCCCCTGAAACGCCTCGAAGAACTTGCGCACCATGCGTCCGGAGCGCATGCCGCCGGTGATGGTGTGGTTGGAGACCAGTTGCACGTCGCGGTGGTCGCCGCGGTCGTCGACGTACATGTGCACGTGGGTGCCGTTGCCCTGGGCCGCGGCGCTGAATTTCATGATGTTGATACCCACCGCGAACTCGGGGATCCCGTCGACCCGGGCGAACGGGGAGTTGAACTCGGGCGTGTAGTAGCCGGTGAGATCCCCGTGGCCGGCGACCTTGGCGGTGGCCTCCAAGAGCTTGCGGCCGACGCCTCGGAGCGCGTCTCCGGTCTCCCGGAAAAGGTTCGCGCAGTCGCTCACGCTGAGCCTGGTGGTGAAGACAATGCCTTTCTGCTGCATGGCAGCTCCCTCTCGCTCCAGATCGCGGATCGGTTCACCCACGGCGGGTGTCAGCCGTCTCCTCACCAGAGATATGACGGACGGGAGTGCCGAAAGGTCGGTCAAAGCGGTCCGGCGGCCCAGCTCATCAGCCCCGAGCGCGCGATGCGGCCGGCGGTGGCGCGGTCCGGCGCCTGGAGTTTGGCGAGGATGGCCGAGACGTGGTGGTCGACGGTCTTGGCGGAGATGAAGAGGCGTTCGGCGATCTGGGCGTTGGTGTGGCCGTCGGCGATCAGGCCCAGGACGTCGTGTTGCCGGCGGGTCAGCCCCAGCG
>NZ_JAACYW010000059.1 GCF_015356825.1 Catenulispora rubra
CCCCCACCCCCTCCGCGGCGGCAAGCAGCCAAGAATCCTGTTCGGCACCCAGGCGTCAACCCGCCCGCCCCGCTTCGTCCTGTTCGCCAGCGGCTTCCTGGAGAGCGGCTACCGCCGCTTCATCGAGCGCCGCCTCCGCGAAGAGTTCGGCTTCACCGGCTCCCCGATCCAGATCTCGGTGAAGGTCCGCCAGAAGAACAAGGACCGGAAAAAGTAGGACACCCGACCGCCGTCAGCACCACCGCTCACACCCCACCCGGCGCGCCGCCACTAACCGATGTGATTCCAAGGCCCCGGGTGCGGTATTGTCTTCCTGCCCGCTCAAGCGGGCGGCGGGCTGTAGCGCAGCTTGGTAGCGCACTTGACTGGGGGTCAAGGGGTCGCAGGTTCAAATCCTGTCAGCCCGACCGCAACGAAGGCCGGTTTTCCTGGGAGTAAACCCAGGTCAACCGGCCTTCGTCGTTCTTCGGGTACTGCTATGCCTCTGGCTCCTCCTCAGGCTCTTGGGGGCCAATTGGGGGCCACTGAGTCTTGAGGAAGTCATTCAGCGAGGTCCCGGCGTCCTGGATCCGCTTCCGATCCGGGTGCAGATATCGCTGAGTCGTGGACAGCGACCCGTGCCCCGCGATGACACGCAGCACATGGACGGGAACCCCGGCGTCGGCCATCCACGTCAGCCCGGTATGGCGTAGATCATGGCGACGGAGATGTTCAAGGCCCAGAGCGGACACGACCTCGTCCCAGTGCGTCGCGTCGCGCAGCACGGCCGTAGAGACGCGCCCACCGCGCGGACCGGTGAACAGACGAGTCATCGGGTCAGGATTCGGGCCGGCCTCGGTGATGCGGCGCAGAACCATCGGCCGGATCTCGGGCATGATCGGGATATCCCGAGCACGCTTGTTCTTCGGGTTCTTGTCCTGGAGGCCCCCGGGACCCGGCGTCGTCTGCCGAACCAGCTTCCAAATCCAGTGTTCGGTGTCGATGTCCTTGATGCGCACACCGGAGACCTCACCGATGCGCGTGGCGGTGCAGGCTGCGAACATGACGATCTCACCCCACCCGGGGTATGTCCGCTTGTCCTTGGTGCGATCGTCTGCAGAGGCCGCGACAAGTCCGTCAGCGAGCCGCTGCAGGGTTGCGAAGTCCGGCAGCGCGAGAGATCGAGGATTCTGGAGCTCTGCCTCGATTTCCTTGTATTGCCGCTGCCAACCGACGACGCGTGACGGATTGCTGTCGATCAGCCCATCGCGCACCGCTTGTTCGCTCACGCGAACCAACGCGGCAATAGCATTTTTGACGCTCGACTTCCCGACACCGTCAGCGATCCACGAATGAACAGCGCGGTCGACGATCCCGTGCGAAAGCTGCCGAAGTTCAATGTGCCCGATCGACGGCACAACCAACTTCCTCCAGCCGGCCGAGTACGGATCCATCGTCTTGTCCTCCAACCCCCGCATCGCGAGTTTCCACACCAACCGGCCGTAGTCGACCAGCTTCGTTTTCGCGGTGGAGGGACTGACGCCGCCCTCGGCTTTGCGCTGGATCTCCTTGATCCAATCGTTTGCCGGCTCTTCCTCGTCGAACGACTCGGAGGCGCGCATGCGCTCATGTGTCATCGGGTCGGTCCAGCGAACACGAGCCCGGTACGGCTTGCGCCGCGACTCGCGATACTCCACATACCCGGACACTTCGACGCCGATCGGGACGTCGATCTGCTCGGCCATCAGACACCCTCCGCCGGGTCGATGCGGCTCAGGGCGATCCATCGACGGACATCGACGATGTTGTAGACGACGACCCGAGGAGAGAGCCGCGTGAACGGGGGCCCCGCCAGCGGGGTGGATGTACGCCAGCGCCGCAGCGTCGACGCATCGACGTGAATGAGCGAGGCCAGTTCCCCAGCGCTCAGGAAGCGGTCGTCGGGGGCGGCGTTCGAGTACACGGCAGCATCGGCGATGCCTTCCTCCCCGCCTTGGAACAGGCCGCCAATCGATCGGAACGCGTCCGATTCGATACGCGCCTCGCCGTCAGCGGGCATGGCTGTGCCGCTGGGATGAGTCATCATGGAGGTGCCTCCTGTGAGAGGTGCGGCCCCGGCGAACCGTTTCGTGACTGAGCGCCGGGGCCGTTTCATAGTGGACGTGACTTCATCTCACTAGAGCGATCTACGCTCAAGCGGGACATATCACCATCGTCGGTTGAGCATGTCGTTCACGCAAGCTGAAGATGCGTCATGCTGTTCGCTGGGGTGAACAGTCAAACTCGACCGCCAGCGTCAGTCAAAGAAGCCGTCGCAGTTCAGCGCGATGTCTCCGCTCAAGACTGCTTCAGCGACCTGGCGGCACCACCGTTCACGGCTGGCCGCTTCTTCCGGCGCCTCCGCGAACGCCGCACGAACCACCCGGGTCAGCCCGTTCCAGTCACGATGCGCTCTCAGCGCGCCGCTGACGGCCCGACCCACCTGACTGCGCGTGAGAACGGCGCCGGCTTCCAGGTCGGAGCAGAAGACGGCATCGGTGATGCATGCCAGAGCGAGGTGGCTCTCGTCGAGATCACGCACGGCGATCACCGTCCAGCCTGGGCCGAAGCCGCGTTCAGAGCTGCGAGCCGGTCGGAGATGGTGACCTGACCACCACGTCGCGAGATCCGCCCGAGAGCGACGACGCGGCGCGGCTCGTGCGGCTCTGCGACAGGGCTTGTGGCCATGGCCACGATGACCATGACTCCGGCGAACACGCGCCGGCACATGACGAACTGGGACATGGAATCCTCCTGTGTAGGGGTGTCCTGGCTCGGCCGGTGCGGTAACGCCGGCCGGGCAGTTGCTTGGCAGGATCGAGCGCCAACTCGACCCCAAGGGATGTACGGGTGAAGCGTCAGGCTTCGGGAAGTGTGCTGAACTCAACGACCACCAAGAACTCGCTCACCGGCTCCACCACTTTCCGACATCGATGCCGGCAGCCACGGCGAAGACCACGATGCCGAAGGTGAGGTCAACCCCGACAAGCGACAGACCGAGAGGCTTGATGCCCTCAGCAAGCAACATGTCGTCGAGACCGGGGACGGGTTCGTCCTCGAAGGGCAGGAACTCGTCGTCGGGAATGGCAAAATGGGTCACTGGATTCCCTCCTGTGTTAGGGGTCCTGGCCCGGCCGGTGCGGTAACACCGAGTCGAGCGTGTCAGGAGGGGGTCGGGCGCCAACCCGGCCCCCTCTCGCGTTTCCAAGATTCACGATAGCTCAGGACCCTTAAAGTCTTAGAGGTCCAAAAGAGTGAATCTCTTTGGATATGAGCTGATAGCGGGCTACAAAGGGAGGACCACCGCACGCTCCTGACTCGCTCCAGCTGGAAGGCACAAGATGACGCCCCTGGGCCGTGATGCTTCGCAAGGTTCGGATGAACGACCGAAGACACGGCCGAAGCAGGCGCTGATCCGTCTCGACCAGCAAACGGGACTCGACCACCTGGCTCGACAGCTGCACGACGACCGCAGCGTCAAGGGCGAAAGGATCACCGCCAACACCGTGCTGCGGGTCGCTATCGACGGACTGGTCGAACACGGAGACCGGCTGCACGGCGACAACGAAGTACAGCTGCTCGCATCGTGGCGCGAGTTCCTGTGCCTCGCCGCGTCGCTGGGAGGTCTTGAAGCGACGCTCGCTGACGTCGCCGACGATCTCGATGCCGCACGGAACGGAGTCGACGATCCGATCACCGCAAGCACGGTGATCCGGATTGCCGTCGCCGGCCTCGCTCGGCACCGCGGTGCGCTACACGGTACGACCGAGGCCGAGTTGCTGGCGTCGTGGCTGCAGTTCCTCGATGAACACGAGACAGCGGCCAGTCACTGAACACGAACGCAAAGCGGCCCCGATGGTGAAGATCTTGGCGGATCCCATCGGGGCCTGATCAGAGGAAGGCACCCCTGATGTCTCACCAGAATACGGTTCGGCCTGTTCACTCGCCCGCACCAACATCTGCGGCGGCCGCACACGCGCCCGACACCTCTCCGGTGCCGGCCTGGCTTGAGCACACGTTGCTGGCCCTGTCCGGAAGCATGCTGTTCGCACTCGCCTGCCTTTCCGCGTGGCTGTCGTACCACGCGCAGGTGACGTACGTCCTGGCCCACAACGGCAACCAGGCGACGGAGGCCAGAGTCTGGGCCCTGCTCCTCGACGCCGGGACGGCTGGAGTGTCCCTTCTTCGTCTCTACGAAGCGCTGCAGCGTCGTAGCAATGCGGCTACCAGAGTCTCCCTCATCGGGTGCATCGCAGCGAGCGTAGTCATGAATCTGCTGCAGGCTCCTTCACACTCCCCTGGCGGGATTCTCGTCGCAGCAGTTCCACCCGTGATGTACGCCGTGCTTCTGGAGCACTTGCTCACCAACCTGCGCAACGTCCTGCTGCGAAGCGAAGCAGAGCGCAGCATGTGGCGCACGTCGACGTTGTGGATCAGCTACCCGGCACTGATGTGGCGCAAGCTGCGCGAAACGCTGCGCCACGAGGCTGAGGGCGCACCGAATGCTTCGGAGTCCGAGTCCTGCGTCGACGAAACCGCACGGCGCGCTACTTCGAACACGGAACAAGAAGCGGAGCAGATGGAAGTCGCCGACGGCATCCGACGCGCCAAAGCACCCACGCGGGCGTTTCGCCGCGGTCGAGGCCCCGGTCCCAAGCGCGTCGCATTCGAAGCCGCGCTGACGGAACAAGTGCGCTCCGGCGATCTGCGCCTGTTCTCAGAAGACGAGCGCGAGCGGAACGCCGCCGCATACCAGGCCGCCGCGTCACTTCCTGCGCCACTTTCCCGGGGGACGGCCCGACGTTACGTGATGCAGGCGTTGCCGCGCTTGATGGAAAGTGGCGCACGCTTCACTTCACCCGTACCGACAAGCGCCATGAAGTCGGAGTAAGGCGCCCGAAGCGGCGCAGCTCTAGCGGCTCGCGCAGATGCTCGTCAATCTCCGGAGCGCACCGCCGGCATGCTCGCGAGCACTTCGGCGTCGGGCTGGCGTCTGCGCCGCGCAAGCTCTTCGAGAATCGGCGCATCGGGCACCGGCGCATTCGGGGCCAGATCCGAGAGGTAGTCACGGATACGCAGCAACGAAAGGCCAGTCAGCCCGGCAATGCCGGCACGGGTCTCGCCCAAGAGGTCCAGGGAGCGCACGGCGTCGCGAATCGAAGCTTCGAATGGTGACGCTGCCACTTCGGCTTCGGCATGTATCCGCTCCACTTCGCTGTGCGCCTGGAAGTAGTCGGCCAGAGCGGCTTCGAGCTGCTTCTCCCGCTTGATCCGTTCGGCGTCTCGCAGCGCTACCGCTTCCTGAGCCTTGGTCAGAGCCTGAGTCCGAGCTGATGCTCCAGTTCGTCGTGTCATGTTCACCACAGTAAGCAGAACGGCAGCCATCGGCGACTCGGAGAGTATTTCAGCTAACAAGCGACGCCCAACCCGCCACCCGAGGTGCGCTGGCCCACGCGAGTGAATTTCACCCTTCACTCCGCCCCAACTCCACATCGCATGACCTATTGCAGGTATATTTAAGTTGTCGCCGAGAGATGGAAGCCGACGCGACGAACCAGGTCACAGCCTTGAGAAGGGACGCTCATGAACAAGAACACAACGCAGGTCATGCCCAGGAGCGAGCAGATGGTCGTCCTCATGACCCTGCTTTCGGCCGAGGACCGCGCAGCAACCGATCGAGTCGTCTTCAGCAAGATCCCGGGCCACCTGATCGACGGCCACCCGTGGTCCGCGACGGTGCTCCGCCGGATCGGCGAAGACGCTGTAGTACGGGACTACCTCGCTACATTCGCCTGCACTAAGGAGGGAGCACGCCGAGTCCTGATGCTAACGCTCGGGCTAGCCCGGATGGCCAACCACGCAGGCGCGGCCGGCGCCGCGGCGCTGAGCGTCGCGGGATGGTGCGCATTGAGCCTGGGCCGGTGGGCAGTGGCCGACAACCTGGCGCTGCGATCCCTGGACGCAGCCCACAACACGCTCGCCGAACGCGTCCGCGAGATGGTCGCCAGCCAGTGGTTCGCCGACGTACTCAACGTCGAGGGTGACTTCGACACGGAAGCCGTCAGGCGGTGCTCAGCGCGCGTGCTCCACGAACTCACCGAAACACGCGCATACGTCATGCTGCCCTAGTCCAGCAAGCGAAGTGCGGGAGCCGGAGCGAGTCTCCAGCTCCCGCTTCCTCACGACCTCCGGGGTACCTACCGCTGCACGGCAAAGGAAGGAATCGGGGCCGACGGAGATGTCCGCTCGCGCGGTGGAAGCTCGCCGACCCCGACCGGTTACAGCCCTTGAGAAGCGCTGTGGTGTTGAGTATAGGTCGGAGTAGTTCAGCCGCCTGAAGCTCTGAGCGGCTCGTCGCCTGTGTTCATGAGGAAGGACCGCTGAGGGTGATTCCAGCCGGCGTCGAACCCGTGGACGCAGTCCGCGTCGCCCGCATCCGCGGCGTCACGCTGGGAGCACTACGCAACGCGCAAGTGCTGAAGGATCCCGACTTCCCGAAGCCTCTGAACCCGCACCGAGGACGGGACCACGTGTGGGATCCGGCCGCGGTCGAGGCACACAGGACCGGGCAGCCTCTTCCCGCACAACCGGAGCCCTCCCCCGACGACCTGCTCGACGACGTCGAGGCCGCGGCCGTTGTGGGCGTATCCGTCGGCGTGTTCACGGACCAGGCCGTCCGGCTCGGCCTTACGGCGCGCAGCATCGAAGCACACAGCCTCCGCTACTGGCGCCGCGGCGATCTGACTCAGCGCCATGAGAGAGCGCCCGGCCAGCGTGGTAAGCCGGCCGGCGCAAAGGACCTCACGCCGAGAAAGAAGCGAGGGACACCGGCGCCGGCGGCCAAGAAGGCGAACCAAGAAGCGGCCGCGCTGTTCACGTACCTCGCGGAACTCGACGACGCAGGATCCGCGAGGCCGGACACCGCCGAGTTGGCCACGCGGTACGGCGTAAGCGTGCGAACCATTCAGCGGTGGCTCGCGCGCGAGGAACACTGAGGCGACCGCCCAACCGCCAAACATCGCTCCTAGCTGGCCAACCTCGGCCTGCTCGCGTCGGCCGTCCACTGACAGCCGGCCGGCCAGTTGTTCAGCCCGGCAGGCCGCACCGCGGTCCGCAGCCGATGTCATCCTGGTGGGCGTGAGTTCCTTTGACGCAGCACCGAGGCCCGACCAGGTGCAGGAGCATTGGCGCGCCCGAGAGGCGCCCGCTGGGGACTTCATCGTTTATGCCGATGGCTCGCTGTCGGTGACGAACCTCCTGCCGCTCTACCAGTCCGGTCAGGGCCGTGACACCCGCGCTCAGGACTGGCACTGGTCGGAGCTGCTCAGGGCTACCGCATGGACTCCCAGTGACTGGATGGACATCGACACGACCTTGGCTTCATGCGCTCACGCCGGAAGCCGTGCCCTGGCAGGAGAATCATCAGGCCACGGCAGTATCGGCTGGGTCGCCCTGACCCGGGACGACGACGAAGGCGCCCTGGAGTGGCTTGCGGTCTCCTGCTACTCCAACCCGCTCGCAGACGTCACCTTGGACGCCACTACGGTGACCGCCACCAGCACCTTGGGCCGGATCTGGACCTTCCCCCGCGACGCCCCCCGCCACGTGAAGATCACCGCCGATCCGGACAACCCCTGGCTCCAGGCGAACGACGGCCCGAGCGAAAACGGCACTCAGCGGACGTAGCAGCACCACCACCACACGTCGTTGTTGCTCCCCTTGAAGAGGCGAGACCGCCTGGAGCAACGGCCGCACTGGACCGCAAGGACGCTCTCCAGACTGCGGCGTGGTGAACACCCAATGGGACGAACCTCGTCGTGTCGGCATCAGTAGAATGAAGTTTGCACATTCCGCGCTGCCTAGCGTGACATTGTGCCATCCGAACTGTCTCCGGAGATCGCCGCTCTCCTCGCTGTCTCAGCCATCTGGCTCGCAGTGGAGTCCCGGCAGCGTCGGCGGACCCGCCCCACTGCCACCAAAGCCCAAGACCGCTGCAGCAAGGTCCTCGCCTACGCCCCACTAGCCGGCGTCGGCGCCGCGGCCCTCCTGTCATGGACCGTGCCGGACGCCACAATCCGTCCCCCGTGGCTGATCGCTCTGATCGGGATCGGAGCCCTGGGCTGCGGCGGCGCCTTGCGTTGGTGGTGCTTCCGGACACTGGGCGACTACTTCACCTTCGTCCTCATGACCAGTAGCGACCAGGCCGTCATCACCTCCGGCCCGTACAGAATCGTCAGGCACCCGAGTTATGCCGGCCTCATCCTGACGATGGTGGGCGCAGTAACGATGATGTCGAATTGGTTGTCGCTCGGCGTCGCAGCCGTGACAACCGTGGTCTCGCTCATCGCAGGGATCAAGGTGGAAGAAGAGGTCCTGCACCGCGAACTGGGCGATGCCTACCAGGCTTACGCGGCCGCCACTCCCCACCGGCTGATCCCCTTTGTCTGGTGACCGCCCCGCCGTCTACGCGCTGTCCAGCACGGCCTAGAGTCGCCGGGCCAGGGCGGTGTTGCGATCGCGGCCGGCACCGTCGTGCAGATCGGGATGGTCGGCGTCGAGGGTCTCGGCACGTCGTCGGGCCGCGACGGGAACATCCGAGTCGGCGTGCAGCGCCTTGGCGAAGACGACCGCCACAGCCGGGCCGCCGTCCTCCAGATCAAGGCGGATCAGGCTTGACAACCGCCGCCCCCTGCGCAGCCACTCCTCCAGCACGGTGCGCACCAGTTCCCGGCCCTGCCCCACCAACAGACCGCAGCCGACGCCAGTCCCAGCACCGAGAAGCAGCTCGGATGGCCTGCGTAATCGCAGGCCATCGCAGTAGCCGCCCCGCCCGTTGGACCGACCGGTCTGTGCCCAGACGTCCAGCAGCTCGTCGCCGGTGTACGCACCGACGATCCCGTCCGGCCTACCGAGGTCGAACTCGTGGGCCCGCTGAAAGGCGAGGACCGCGTTCCTGGTGTTCGGTCCCCAGATGCCGTCCGTGGCGCCCGCGTTGTAGCCGAGCGTGTCGAGCATGTTCTGCACGCACCACACTCCGTTGCACCCGCGATCGATTAGCCAGCATGATGAGCACGACAACCGGTTCAGAGAAGAAGCCATATGCACCTGTTGGACGACCTCGACGTTCTATCCACCCGAGCACAGGCCCTGCTTCGGCGCACAGGATGGCGCGTGCCGCCCGAGCCCGATCTTCAGACTCAGATTAAGCACGTCCGACTGATCGGCGAAGGGTTCCTCACTGCTCCTCCGATGCTTGCCATCCGGCGCGAGGGATTCGCACTCCGATACGGAGGCCTGCGTTACACCGTCCGACGCTTCCTTGTCCTCGACGGGCAGCGCCACGAGCTCGCCCGCGAATGGAACTACGATCTCGCCGGGTACGCCTGGGCGGATAGACCCGGCGGCTGGTACTTCGACTGGATCGGAGAACGCGTGTCCAGCCCGGTCCGCCATCTCGTGCACACCGATGGCCGCGTTGGGGCCGAGGACGGAAGCAGCAACTTCCTGGAGATCGCGCCGTCACTCTCCACGCTCATCGAGTCCCACGCGCTCATGGACGAGCTCTCGCAGTGGGACTTGTGCTTCTGGAACGTCGACGTCAACCAACTCGGTGATATTGGCGCGGAGCTCGTCGACGTCCCCGAGGCGTCAGGACCAACCGTTCGTTGGAGGATCTCGCCGACCCTTGCGATCCAGGAGTTCCAGTCGTGGACACACCAGCAACCGCGGCCATGGCGCGCGGTCGCCTGGACACGCGGCACCGCAGCAAACCGATTGTTGGAAGCACAGATGAGCGCATCCGGCCGGCCTTAGTTGATCGGTTGCGGGAACGTGGCCACGTCCCCGCTGCTCTTGATCAGTCCCAGATCGAGACCACGACCTCATCGGGCTTGGGGCACGGCATCATCGCCCATCCCGGCGGCCAGCCCGACTCGTAACCCTCATCCGGATAGCTCGGAGCTCGCGAGGGATGCGCTACTTCCACCACTTCGTCTCATCCTCGTGGTTCGGCCACGGGATGATCGCCGCAATGAACTGTGCGTCCGCACGCTTCAGCTGTGCCCGTCCGGCATCGCGGACCTGCGCAGGGAATCGCGACCAAACGGCTACCAGCACTCCGCGGCACCAGGCATCGTTGGAGGACTCGAGCGCGGTGGAGATATCCCCCTCGTCAACCTCCTCTGCCAGCGATGACCATCTGCGGAGGCGCGAGTCGAGCGTGCAGCGCTGGCCGCCGGCCCACTTGCTCACTCCGACCTCGGCGAGGAGCCGGTCTACGGCCGCCGTCGGATCGATCGCGGAGGTGGGCATGTCGGATCAGTTCGTCATGGGGAGCGCATGTTTCGGCCAGAAGCCGAGCACCACGGTCGCCGTCAGCGGCCACCAGCACGTCTACCTCGCCGCTGACGCAAGGTCCACCTGACCTACGCAAGATCGAATGCAAGATAGCGCTCACTTGTACTAGACAACGGAAGCGTTAGCCCACATGAACAGAATGCCCTATAGTTCTACTAACACACCTTTTGCAGACAATCTGAACATGGTCCGCTGCGCGGGACGCGCCCACGCACGAAGGGCGGTGATCCGATCGTGATGACGATCCACAAGATCACCGCCGGCGATGGCTACACCTACCTGACCAGGCAGGTAGCCGCTGGCGACAGCAGCCCGCAGCGGGGCAAGTCGGCGGCCGAGTACTACACCGAAACCGGCAACCCACCGGGAACGTGGATGGGGTCGGGGCTACGGGATCTCGAACTGTCCGGCCAGGTCTCCGAAGAGCAGATGACGGCGCTGTTCGGGCAGGGCCTGCACCCGAACGCCGCCGCCATCATCGCGAACTACCAGCGCGAGAACGTCACAGCCGGGATGTCGGAACGGCAGCTCAAGAAGGTCAACGAGCAGGCGCGGAAGGCCGCCGGCCTCGGCCGGCCGTTCCCCGAGTACCAGGATCTCGGCGCCTTCGACGATCGCGTAGCGGCCAGGCTGGAGGCGATCCAGACCGAGATCGGTCGGGCACCGACGGCGGCCGAGGAGAAGAAGGTCCGGCGGGAGGAAGCTCGGCGCCAGCGGCGGGCCGTGGCGGGCTTCGACCTGGTCTTCACTCCGGTGTCTTCTGTCTCCCGGCTGTGGGGTCTCGATCCCCGTCCATGGGTCCGCCAGGCGATCGAGCAGGCGCACTATGCGGCCCGAGACGCAGCCCTGAAGCTGCTCGAGGAACAGGCCGCGCACACCCGTACCGGCTCGTCCGGTCAGGCACAGATCGAGACGCACGGGCTGATCGCCGCAGTCTTCGACCACGCGGACAACCGGCTGGGAGAGCCGAACCTCCACTCGCACGTCGCAGTCTCCAGCAAGGTCCTCGGAACCAACGGAAAGTGGCAGGCACTCGACGCCCGCAGCCTGTACCGGATGACGGTCGCGGCCTCCGAGCTCTACAACACCGCGCTGGAGAACGAGCTGCACGCGCGCCTCGGACTCGAATTCGAGGCCCGATCAGACACCCTCGGCAAGCGCGAGCCGATACGCGAGATCAAAGGCTTCCCTGCGCGGGTGCTGTCGCACTTCACCCGCCGGCGAACCGACATCGAGGTCGAGTACCAGCGCCTGGTCGCCGAGTTCCGCGCTGCGCATGGGCGCGATCCGACACTGCCGGCGGCACACGAACTCGCTCAGCAAGCGACGTTGGCGACCCGCAAGGGCAAGAAGCCACCACGAGCGTGGGCCCTGATGCGGAACGAGTGGCGCGACGACCTGACAGCGACCTTTGGGCCGCATGCCCTCGCCGAAGTGAGCGCGGTCGTCCCCACACGCGGTCGCCGCAGGCCGCAGCCCATCACCTGCGCCGAGCTGGATGTGGCGGATGTCGCCAGCCGAGTGGTGGCCGAAGTCCAGGAGCACCACGCGACGTGGACCCGTTGGAGCGTATTCGCGCAGGCGCAGCGAGAGCTGCGTGGAACTCGGTTTACGTCGCCGGCCGAACAGGAGCGCGCGGTCTCCGCGGTTGTGGACGTGGCGCTGTCCAAGTGGTCGATCTCCACCGAGCCGCCGGAGCTGGTGACCGAGCCGACCGCGCTGCGCCGCTCGGACGGGTCGTCGGTATTCGTCCAACACGGAGCCGAGCGATTCACCAGCCAAGCTGTTCTGGACGCTGAGGCCCGGTTGGTCGGCGCCGCCGGATACCGCACCACGGTCGGAGTCGACGGGGAGACCACCGACCTGGTGTTGGCCGCTCATGACCAGCGAACCGGCGACGGTCTCGACTCGGGTCAGCGGGCGTTGGTGAAGGCGTTCGCGTGCGACGGACGGTTGCTGCTGGCCGGAATCGGCCCGGCCGGGGCCGGCAAAACCACCGCTATGAAGGCTCTGACCACCGTTATCGGCGCTGGCGGAAGTGGGCGGCTGGTGCCGTTGGCGACCTCCGCATCGGCGGCCGGGGTCTTGGCTGCGGAGCTGGGGACTGGAGCCGAAAACCTGCACAAGTTCCTGTGGGAATGGAAGAAAGGACCGCACGCCAAGGCCCTGGCCGCCGGACGGAAGGTACCGCGGGAGAAGGAGTTCTTCGCCCTGAACCCGGGCGACACCGTCTTGGTGGACGAGGCCGGCATGGCCGGCACCTTGAACCTCGACCGGCTCGTGACCATCGCCGCCCAGCATGGTGCCGCCGTGCGCCTGCTGGGCGACTACCGGCAGCTCGGCGCGGTCGAATCCGGTGGCGCCCTGAGGCTCATCGCGAACGAGTCCGGGGCGGTGGAGTTGTCGACCCTGTACCGGTTCGAGGACCCTTTCGAAGCCGAGGCAACGCTCAAGATCCGTGTCGGCGACACCGCCGGGCTCGACTTCTACCAAGACGCCGGACGGATTCAGCACGGGTCGCGTCAGGGCATGACCGAGCAGGCGTACGCGGGCTGGAAGACGGACATGCTCGCCGGGCGCAAGGCCCTGATGGTCGCCGCAACCAACGCCGATGTGGCCGAACTGTGCGCTCGGGCTCGCGCCGACCGGGTCGCCGCGGGGCAGGTCGAAGCCGACGGTGTACGACTGCACGACGGCAATCTCGCGGGCACGCGGGACCTGATCGTCACCCGCGACAACGACCGCCGGCTCCGCTCCGGAACACGCGACTTCGTGAAGAACGGCGATGCCTGGGAAGTAGTCGAACGCCACGCAAACGGCGCCCTGACCGTCGAGCACCTGGAACATCACGGGCGGGTGTCGCTCCCGCCGAAGTACGTCGCGACCAACGTCGAGCTGCTCTACGCCACCACCGCGCACCGCGCCCAAGGCTCGACAGTGGACGCCTGCCACGCGCTGATAACCGAGGAGATGGGACGGGAGAACTTCTACGTCATCACCTCCCGCGCCCGCCACGGCACCGTGTTGTACGTCGCCACCCACGAGCTCGCGAGCTTGGACGAGGACGAGCATGTGGACGCCGTGAAGTTCGACCCGGACGTCTACGCCGCCCGCGAGATCCTCGAACACGTAATGGCTCGCGAGACCGCCGAGCTGTCGGCGACCGAGCAGATCCGAGCCTCGTTCGCCGAAGCCCAATCGCTGTTCATCCTCGTACCCCGATACGACCACGCCCTCGATGTCGCCACCGACTCCCACTACCGGCAGGTGGTCGAGAAGGCGTTGCCGGACCTAGCCGAGGAGATCATCGGCGATCCGGCGTGGCACGCAGTCCTGCGGGCACTTCGCGACGCCGACACGGCCAGCTGGGACGTCTCAGCTCTCCTCGGCACGACCGCACGCAAGCGCGAGTTGGCCACCGCGGACTCGCTGGCTCAAGTCATCTCGTGGCGTCTGCGCCAGGTCATCGAGACGGAATCGGCACCCGTCGCCGCCGGCCCCGACGAGATTCGCTACCGCTCCATCCTCGCCGAGGTCGCCCCGGCCTTGGCATCTGGAATCAATCCGGCTCCCCCGCCGACGGTCCCAGTCCCGCGCGTACGTGACGGCGATTCCGACCGGCTGTACGAGCGCGCCGTCTATCGAGCCCTGGGAACCATCCGCACCGAACAGGCCCGCGACGAAGACACCTGGCCGGCACTCCTGCTCGCGTTACGGCGCGCCGACACCCTCGGAATCGACCCCGCCAAGGTCTTGGAAGCGGTAGTCAACCGCAGAACACTCGGTGCCGGAGTCCCGGTCTGCCAATCGGCTGCCTTGGCCATCCACCGCTATCTTGACGCGAGAACCGCCAGCACGACCGACGACCCGCGCTCTGCTTGGCGCCGGATCACGCGCGCATTGACGCGACTCGAAGCGGCGGGCACCGAACCCGAAGCCGCATTGACCGGGGCCATCGTGAGCCTCGAAGCCGGCACGAATGGCGTCACCCTAACCGCCTTGGCCAAGCACCTGGAGTCGGCTGCCCATCGTATGGACGACCCCCTCCTACCAGCCTGGCTCCGCAGCGCACGACCGGTCACCGCTCCGCAGTGGCGGCCGTACCTGGACGCTCGCGCCGAACTGATCCGTCGTCGCGTCGAACATTTGGTCCACACCGCCGCAGCCGAACGACCAGCCTGGACGGCGCACCTCGACGTCGAGCCCGCCGACCCTGCCAAGCGGGAATCCTGGCTGAGCCACGTCGCCGCCATCGCCGCCTACCGCGACCAATACCAGGTCACCAATGACGATCCGGATCACCCGCTCGGCCCCTATCCCGAGAGCGGGCGGGTCGGCCATCGCGCCTACTGGGTCGCGGCGGAATCCCTCCTGGCCCTACGGGGAGCCAACCCGACAGCGGACCCGAGCTGGGGCCGACTTGCCGCCGACCGCTACCGGACCCTGGACACCGAGGAGCAGAACCGCATCGCCACCGAACTCGCCAACCGACTCGGCCGAAACTGGCTCGGCGATGAGCGCGAGCCAGCTGCCGACGCGGATCAGCCCGTCTACCACCAGCAACTCGCCGCCAGCCTCATCGAGCACGGACACCTGGATGTCCCCGAACCCAGCGCCGCCAGCCGGCCCGTTCCGAGGACGCCGAGCGCTCGCGGCCGCGCCAAGCAGCGCCACGGCCGCCCGGCCCAGACAGCTCAGCAGCAAACGCCCAAAATCCAAACCGAGCTGTCGAATCGGCCGTCGAACACCCAGACTCAGCGCCCGCCCCACATCCCGCCGGAGCAGCCGCGTGGGCCCAGGCCGGAACAGTAAAGATCCGGTACCTCCGATGGACGGCCACAAAACTTAAACCTTCCAGACGTCCGGTCCAGGTCACCGGCAACGCATGGGACTTCGACCAGAGCAGGTGCGTTCAACAGGCACGAGCCCGCAGCGCGAAGCCATGGCCGGACCCGGTAAGAGGGTTCACGCTTGAGAAGTCGACCGACGGAAACTCGCATGCCATAGAGGCCGACCGCGGCGAGCTCCGGCCGCCACGGCGCACTAGGAGAACCATGAACGCTGAAAGTGCCTCCCGTACTCTCGCGCCAGCCTCCGCGGCCGGCCGAACAATCCACGCGACAGCACCACCCCCGGCCGCGACGATGGTCAGCCATGAGCCCACGACTGCGCCGGGCCGGATCGCCTTGGCGCCTGCTGGTCCACGAACCAGGACCCGACGGCACCTCGCACCATGTGACCAACAGACCGACCTACGGCGGCTCCGCGCTCCCGGACACTGACCGCCGCCAGACCCATGTCCTGGAGGCCACCGAGTTCGACGAACTCGCCGTCGGCCGCTGGCTCCACGTCGAGCAGATGGAAGCCGACCGCTGGTGGATGAACATCGGCGGCGTCACCGTCTGGATCGAGGCAGACCGCGACGGCCGCCCGCGCAACATCGCCATCACCGGACCGGCCGTCCACGACACCGCCGCTCCCGAATGCACCTACGAGCTCAACTGGAACCAACCCGTCCCGCCTCAACCGCCAAACGCGGAGGCATAACCTCCACCATTAAAGATCTCTAGCTCTGAGCGCCAGCCAGCCCAGGCATCACGCACTCGATCGACAGACCCCGCAGAGCCGCACGCGCTCTAGCGACACCACGAGCAACGACCTGGCCTTCCGCTACCGTCCGGGCTCCAGCAGGCTGATCTTCTCGGCACGATACGCACAGACCGGCAGACGGAACGGGAACACCGCACCCTTCGCACTCGGGCCGTAGCGGGGCCTCGCGCCGTTCAAGGGGCATCTTCGCGACGAGCCGCGTCTCGACGAACCGCGCCGGGTGATGCACTCCGGCCCGCGGCAGGCCAGAGGTCAGCGAGCCAACGATGTGAAGTTCAGAAGCGCCGCGGCGCCGCCATTCGGCCACCAAGGGCGCGAGCCGCAACACGTCGGTCCAGCCCAACGCCAACCGCGGTTCGGCCCGCACGACACGGGCGAGCAACTGGGCGCTTGCTCGCAATTCGTCGTCGGAGTCCATGTTGGGCCCGTTATCCGTGCCTTCGGCTCCCGGCGTCGGGTGGGTGGGTTCTTTGTCCCGTTCCTTCACGGGGTGATCGCCGTCTGGGCTGGCAGCCGACCCACCGGAGGCCGGAAACCCGGCGCTCGGCTCGGGCTGCGACGACGCTTCCCCTGGCCTGTCGAAGACCTCTACCTCGGTGTAGATGTGCCCGTCGGGCGTGCGCTTCTTCGTTCGGGTGAGGTAGCCGAGCTTCTCCAGCTCCCGCATCGCGGAGGCGACGCGCTCCCGGCCCTCCGGCGTTCGTTCCGAGAGCGTCCGGATGTCGTCGCGCTTCCCGTCCGGCTGGGAGAGCAGGTAGGCGAGGATGCCGCGAGCACAGAAGCTCAAGCGGCTGTCTCGAAGGACTTCGTTGCCCAACGCCGTAAAAAAGCGTTCGCGCGCGCTACGATGGATTCGCATTCGGGAGGCCTTACTCCTAGTGCCACGCCCCGGCGGTGTTGGTAGCACCGGCCGGGGTACTTGCTTCTCAGCTGCCGAAGATAGTACCCACAGAGCGCACTGGGTTACAGAATCTCGCATCCCCGCAAGAGCGCACGCTGAGATTTCACCCGATCGCGTGAAGAGGCTTCAGCTCAGCCGACACATGCCGAATGCGATATCGTGCGGCCGGCCGAGAGCAGCTTTCAGAAGCCCGCCAGGACCTCGTCCTTCGCGACCGCCAGCGCGGAATGCACCTCGGCCCACGGGAACGTGGCGGCTCCTGGTCTCCCCGAGGCCGGCAGTGGGAGGACGGCCCGATCGAGCACGAAGCGCACGCCAGCCTCAGCAAGCAGCTCGACGCTTCGGGGGAAGGCTGGATGCTTGACGAGCTCCTGGTTCGGCCAGGGCGCCAAGATGACGGGCTTCCCCATGCCGATGGCTTCGTTGATCAAACCCAGCGCCAACGTGTCCGAGATGCCTGCGGCTACCTTGTTGACGGTGTTGAACGTCGCCGGCGCGACGACGAACGCATCTGCATCCGGCAAGACGTCGGGCTCGTTAGGCTTCTTATAATCGTCGCGAACGGGATAGCCGGTCAGCTCCTGCAGCAGAACGGCGTCAAGAAACCGCATTCCCATGCGGGTCCCAATCACACAGACATCCCATCCCTCACCCTGCGCATGCCTCACGAGATCCGGCATGAGCTCCGATGGGTAGCCGCCGCAACCGATGGCGTAAAGAACGGGCTTCTTTGGCAAGACAGTGTCCTTCCAACCGCACGGCCACAAATAGTCAGGGCACGAGGGTTCCGGGGCGGACGTCGCGCAGCGTAACATCGGTACCACCTACCGTTAACCATGCCCCGGGTGGTGTCCGATGCCGTCGTCCGAGAAGCGTAGCGCCGACCCGCTCACCACTGGCGAACGTGTGAAGTGGCACCGGGAACGACGCGGCGTGCCACGCAAAGCGCTGGCCGAATTGGTCGGGCGATCGGAGGAATGGCTCCGGCTACTTGAGGTCGAGGGACGCGGCGCCGAGCGACTCTCCAACTTGGTCAACATCGCGCATGCGCTCGGCATGAGCGATGCCTCGACGCTCGTCGGTTTCGACCTCCGCCCCCGCAGCACGCCCGGGGTCCCCGAGCATCCTGCGGTTGCCGAGGTACGCCTTGCCCTGAGCCTCGCCCTCCTCGCGCCGGCCGCCGATGGTCCCAGATGCACCATGCGCTCGCTGCAGGAGCGCGTTCAGCACGCGTGGAATGGCTGGCGAATGTCGCGGGCACAGTACATCGCGCTGGGAGCTGTACTGCCCGACCTGCTCACCGACGCCATCGCGCTGGCACATTGGGCGCCGGAAATCGAGCGTCGAGCAGCACACAAACTACTCACCCATGTCTACCTACTCGCCCAACGCTTCGCATTCTGCGTAAGCGCGACGTCGCTCGCGACGCGCTGTACCGATCGCGCGCTCTTGGCCGCCGACCAGGCCGACGATCCGGAGCTGCTGGCTCTCGCCGGCTGGGCCGCCGCCATGACGTCGCTCGCCGCCGATGAACCCGGTGAGGCCGCGGCGATCGCCCTTTGCGCAAGAGAGCACGTCCCCGGCACGAGCACTCCTCGTGAAGCCGCACTGCGCGGTTCCCTCCTGCTCTTCGCCGCCATCGGCGCCGCACGAGTCTGTCGTCCCGGCGATGCGTGGAGGTATTGGGACGAGGCGGCCACGATCGCCGAGCAGCTCCACCACGGCTACCAGCATCCGCATACGCAGTTCAGCAGTGCGAACGTGGCGGTCTACGGCGTGGCTCTGCACGTTGAGACCGGCAACGCGATCGTGGCGGCGGACGAAGCGGCCCGCCTCGATCCGAGCGAGATCCCGTCGACGAATCGCCGGGCCCAGCACTTCATCGACGTCGCGCGCAGCCACCATCGGGCCGGCAACGCCGCCCAGGTGCTCCCTGCCTTGCTCGCTTCCGTTGCCGAGTCCCGAGAGACCATCGTCTACAGCTCCGATGCCCGGGACCTGGTTCTCGCTCAGGTCCGCGCATCCAAGCCCGAACAGGTACCGCAGCTGGCCCAGCTCGCTCAACTGCTCGACATCGCATAGCTTGATCGCGAGTTCGTTCTGGAGCTGCGCAAGGTCGAGCGGTCAGTCTGTAACGCCCTCGAGCGGGAGGTGGTCTCGGCAGTACTGCGACTCCAGCCACTCCTTCTTCACGAAGAGCGGGCGCGAGAGTCGCGCTTTCCCGACCTGCTGGTCACGTAGGAGAATCCCGAGATCGGTGAGGGCGAGCGATCCGTCGGAGGTGAACAGAATCCAGTTCCCGTACTCCGCGGCGTGGTCCAGAAGGAACTGTTGGCCTTGTCCTGGATGGCTCCCCGCCAATGGGAAGTCGGCGAGGAAAACCTGCGGGCCGATGACTGCGTCGAGTGCGACGCATGCAAGTGTGCCCTCGTCATAGAACGCCTTCACACCGCCGGGAAAGTTCTCCTGGTCGTAGTCGCCCCCAACGCGTGACTGCGGCCCGGAAACGAACAGCGCCTGCGCAACCTCGGCCGAGGACATTCCGAAGCGCAAAGGCCCCACCCCGACATCGGGCTGCATCTCCCAGCGGTCCCGTTCCTCGTCTGCGGTCATCGATCCACCCTCAGCTCTGGTCGTCCCGTTTCAGTCGACGTTCACCGGGCGCTCCGCAGCACTGGAGCCGGGAGGCCAACGGAGCCGCTGCCGGAGCGGCGATCAATCCGTCCAAGTTTGTCATTCACGCCAGCTACGCTCGTCTGGAGGCCTTCGGCTTAGCCGAGCCTCTCAGACCACCCAACACTTTGTTGGATCGACCGAGGTAGACAGCTCTTACCGTCAAGAACGGGATACGGCACACAACCCGCCGCGAATCCCAACGTTCGAAGAACGACGGAGGAGCGGATGCAGACAACGCTTCTGGCACTGACTGTCTGGTGCTACGGCTACTACCCCGCACGGTCGGTCCATCGCAGACGCCATGCGTCTCGAACGCCCGCGAAGGCGTCGCTCTTCTGCGCCGCGCAACTGCTGGCGGGTTCGCTCCTATGGGGACGCGCCAGCAGGCAGTGCGCCAATCCCGGCCGTCACCGCGTCTCGGAGCACCGAGTACGGCGGACGGCTTCCACGGTGCCACCGAGGCCGCATTCGCATGCCCGTGGCCACGACCCAGCGTTCTGGCGTCACCAGCAAATCAAGTCTCGGTCTTCCCGATCAAGGATGGGTGCTCATGGCTGACAGCGCAAAGGACAGAATCCTCGGAAGAATCACGGAGCAAGGCCATACGGACAGCTACGGCACATTGCTGTACCTGGCTGCCGTCATGGGAATCGACCCCATAGCGCTCGACCCGGACAACTCTGTCGAGCTCAACACATGGTCCGGGCACCTGGACGGCTTGCGAGCCTCGCTGCTGTGCCTGGCGATTTATGAGCGGGGAATCACGCCGGAAGAGGCGGCGAAAGCTGTCAACCAGCACCTTCTGGCCGCGATAAGCGACCTGGGATCGAGCGGCAACGCTGGAAGCCCGGAGTGAGCCGTGTCGTACGTGTACTGGCTCAGGACCTTCGAAGGGCGGCCCGAGCACCTAACGACAGTACGAGAGTTCACTCGCTCCGTGGCTGGCGGCCGTGACGGTGCCGATCTGATGGAAATGGTCGCATCGGAATTGGCCGGCAACGCGATCCAGCACAGCCAGAGCGGCGGGCCGGGCGGCAGATTCATGCTTCAAGTCCTGGACTTCCGGGACCGGTGGCAGATCTGCGTGATCGACCAAGGCGGGCCGACAGTGCCCCACATATGCGAATTCGCTTCGTTCGAAAGCGCCGACGACCTCGCCGAGCTCGGCGACGAAGTCGAGGCCGGACGTGGTCTGGCGATGGTCGCAGCAGTGTCGTCGGCATGGGGCGTGGCCGGCGATCGGAAGGCCCGCGAGGTGTGGGCAGAGATCAAGACATCAGGAAGGGCGACGGTGGGAACCGACCGTGAAAGTCTCTAAGAACACCGCCATCGTCGCCCAGGGGCGGGGGATGCGGCGGACCCTGCAGGTCGACGATCTGGCGAGGGACACTCTCGCGCAAATCATCGAACACCTGCGGTCTACACGAAACGGCGTCAAGCTTTCCCAGAACGATCTCGCCGTGGGCTTGCCGGTCCGCGGAAGAGCGATTTCCGAGTGGGAGACTGGAGCCGCCGAGCCCACCTTGGAACATCTGATGCAGCTGGCACGTGAGCTCGACAATCAACTGGTGCTCCTCGGCCCGTCCGGCGACGTGCGAACCCACCCGGTACGCCGGAATGCCGGTGCGTCCTGGCAGGTTTTCGAGCGAAAGCGGCTGGCGCTCCCGTTGCGGAATCGCCGTTTGGCGCTGGGGCTGTCGCAGGATGGACTCGGCTATCACGTCGGCGTCAGCCGGGACTCGATCCAGCGATGGGAGCTTGCCCGCGTACCTCCACGCCCGATAGCGCTGATCGTTTGGGCGCAAGAGCTGGAGTACACCCTCGCCATCCGGCCAGTCGATATCTCCGAAGGAACGGGTGTCACTCGTCGTCGGCTCCGACAGCTGGGCCGCCAGCCCGAACTGGCCGGGTGAGCTGCACCTTCGAGATACGGACGTCACGGAGCTAGGCAGAGCTGTCCGAGCTTGACGTCCGAGGCATATCCCCGGCTCCTCCGGGGAGAGCCTGGCCATGGGGGCTATGTAGCGGAGCGAACGTCGCTGGCGGCACATCGCCGAGCGCGGGGATATGGAGGCCTCTTACACACTTGGCATGCACTACGTCGACGAGTACAGCAAATACCGCCGTGCCCAGATCCAGGTGCGCCCGGTCCAGCATTTGTACAAGGCCGCCTGTGCGCATCTGCGCCGGGCGGCCGACGCAGGGCACGGTGACGCCACGTTGGAGCTCGCGCGCGAGTTGTCAAAAATGGGACCGAAACCGTCCGTCTAGCCCGACGAGGACCAGACCTGGCACAACGCCAACAACCGCCACCCTGACCTGCTAGCCGCCGCCCGCCGCAAACGCGCCCGCATCCGCGGCGAGAAAGGCATCCGCTGGGGCGACCGCCCTCTCACAACCGCAGCCTGGCAACAGCCGGATCGGCGATCGTTCTCGCCTCACGCCGCGAACCGGGAGCACCGCCTCAGATGAACCGATGGCCGCCGTCGACGTGCAGGACCGTTCCGGTGATGAAACCGTTCGCCATCAGGGCCCTGAAGGCCTGGGCTATGTCCTGCGGCGCCCCGACGCGCCCGGCGGGAAGCCGGTCGGCCATGGCGCCGAGGCGTGCGGCCTTACCGTCCCCCGCGATCGCGTCCCAGACCGGCGTGTCGACCCAGCCCGGGGAGACCACGTTCACCCGCAGCGGCGCGAGTTCCAGAGCCAGAGCGGCGGCGAGGGACTCCAGTGCCCCGTTGACGGCCGCGACTATCGATCCGCCGGGCGCCGGGCGATAGGCCGCGATGCCCGAGGTGAAGGTGATGGAGCCAGTGGACGGCATCGTCGGGGCGGCGTGCTTGGCGACGAGGGCGGCTCCGAGGATTTTGGTATCGATGAGGCGACGGGCGGCGGGCAGGTCGAGGACGGAGACGTGCTGATAGGCACCGGTGGCATCGACAGCCGTGATGACGACGTGGTCGACCGGGCCGGTCCCGGCGAACAACCGCTCGACCGCGGACTCCTCAGAGACGTCCGCGACGGCTGTGGCGATACCGGGACCGTCGGCCTGGAGTTGCTTGCGCGCGGCGGCCAAACGCGCCGCGTCCCGGCCGACGATCGTCACGCGATCGCCGGCGGCGAGCACCGAAGCGGCGAGCGCGTACCCCATCCCGGAGCTTCCGCCGATGACGACCACGTGTTCTTCGTGTTTTGAGCTCATGCCCCCATGGGATCGCCCAACCCGCTCGCAGGTCCACGACCTGTCCCCTAGCAGCCGTTAGCTTGCGACTAACCCGGCCGCTCGACGGTTGTGCGCGGACCACGCCGCAACGTAGGTGATGACGACCGGCCGTTCCTCGATCGGACGCCAGACGAGCCCCGGGACACCGGCTGCGCGCTCCGAACTCAGCCCGAAGACATCCGGGCACAGCGGCAGGACGGCGAGCATCTGAGCGTGCCCCATCGCACTCGGGGACAGCACGACCCCGTCCAGCGCTGCCAGGACGGCATCGTGCAGCCGCGGGGCCGATTCGCGGGCGAACAGGATCATCTCCTGCCCGGCCAACTCGGCGACGGTGACCGGTCCGGATCCGGCCAGAGCGTGGCGCGCCGACATCAGGACGCCGAGTTCCTCCTCGGCGACGTGGATCGACCTCAGGCCCACCGACAGGTCTACGGGCGCGCGCAGGATGACGAGGTCGAGGCGTCCACGCTCCAGCAGACCGGCGAGCTCGGCGGTGGTGCCGCTCGTCATGACCACAGGGCCTTCGAAACCGCCGGTGATGCGCTGGGTCAAACTGGGCGGGACACCGTTGAGCAGCCCGAAGCGCAGAACCGGCACGGCGACGCCAGCAGCCTGACGGGTCACGTCGATGGCCTCATCGGCCGCTGCCAAAACGGTCCGGGCTGTGCGGAGCAGGACTTCACCGGCAGGAGTCAGACAGACGCCTCCAGGACGCCGGATGAGGAGCGGGCCGCCGATCTCACGCTCGACAGCCTTGATCTGCTGGCTGAGGGTCGGAGTGGAGATGAGAAGACGCTCGGCCGCACGCCGGAAATGGAGCTCCTCGGCCACAGCCACGAAATACCGCATCTGCCGGAGCTCCACGACTGAATCCTAGAACGACACCTTCGACATCCACGCGTTCGCGCATGAATCCGCAGCGAGAAGGCCTCGGCTTCGGCGAACGCCCCAGCCTGCGCCCCATGGCAACGGCCATACCGGCGAACGTTCCCAGTCACCGCACCAGCCAGTTCACCAGCGCGGTCCTCTCGCCGATTCCTGCGGGGACGCCGCCGGCCGGTATCGCATCGGGTTGTCCTGCTGGCCGTTTGGAACGTTGACACCACGAGGACTGCGCGGAACAGCATCAGTCCTGGACGCCTGGCCCTGCCTGGTTTGGGCAAGTCGGGCGACCTCATGCGCCCTCGCCTGAAGCGCCCGCCCCTCCGCGCCCTGCTGTGCGGAGGGCGCGGAGGACGGCGTGCCGGAAGGAGCCACCGGCGCCGGAACGAGGCCGGGCCCAGCAACGGAGTTCTGATCGATGCCGGTGGCGCGGAGTGCGGAGGCGTGACGCTCAGCTGCTCCGGCAAGGGCAGCGAGCGCGCTCGGGGCGCCGGCGTGAACATCCTGCGCGACTCGACGGCTGAGCGCGTCCGCGTGGTCGGAAATGGCGTCGGCGCTGCGGGCGACCACCGCGCGGATTCCCGGGTCCTGGACCTGACGGGCAAGCGTGTTGACCGTGCCCCAGAGAGCTGAGATGCGCTGCCACTCGTAGGTGGCGGCGTGGGCGCGCACCTGGCCGCGCGCGTTGATGTACGCCTCACGCAGGCTCGCCAAAGACTCGACGCGAGGCTCCCGTGGACCACGTCGTTCGAGGCGGTCGGCTGCTCGGGTGGCCAGGTTCGCGATGCCGAGAGCTGCCCGGGTGGCGAGCGCGTTCAGGGGGCCGCGGACGCGGATGTCGGCGGACAGCTCAGCCCAATACCTGCCGGCCACTGCTTTGACCGTGTCCCAGAGGTTCCGCATCGCATCGCGGATGGTGCTGATGCCCGTCCACTCCGGGGCATCAGCAGGGATGCCTGCTATCCGGGCGTCGTCATACGCAGCGTCCACCGGCGCCAGAACGTCGTCGCCGGTGTCGGCCGGGAGCTCCACGGCGGGTGCCGGTTCGGCAGCCGTGGTGCTGGCCGTGTCGCCCTGGCCGTGCGTGGCGACGGACTGGGCTACGAGCCTGGCGGCCTCGTCCATCGCGGGCTCAAGACCGTCGGCCTCGTCGTGATCGGTCCAGTCGGCCAGGACCTGATGAGCGTCCTGGAAGCTGGCGCGCAGATCGCCCCAGATGTCTTCGAAGCCGCCAGGAGTCGCTGTGGCGCGCTCTGGTTCGATGACTGGCTCGGGCGATGCGTCCGGCGTGCTGGTCATGACGTCGTCCTTAGGCTCGGGGCGGTTCTGGGGAAGCGGATCCCGGTCGGGAACGGAGCGCGGGCGGCTGACACCGGCGGCGAGGCCGGACGCGATGGTGTCTGCGGCCTCGTCAGGTGGCAGCCCCGCCCGCTCGGCGGCACGGCGCAGCTCGTCTGCGACATCGCGCGGGTGCAGAACGCCGCCGCCGATGAGGCGACCCAGACGGAACGCCTCCCTGTTGAGGGTGTCGTTGCGCGTCCCCTCCGGAGCCGTGGCAACGGCGTCGGCGGACCGGCTGAGGGCCGCGTCGCCGTAAGCGCTGCGGCGCCGGTCGGTGGTGGGGATGCGGGGGCGAGTCGGCGTCGGCGCCGGGTCCGCAACTACCCGCTGCTTCGAGAGTTCGTCGACGATCCAGGCCGGCAGCGACGCGACGGCCGCCTCGCTCTCGACCCGGTAGTCGCTGCCTTCGAAGACGGAGCCGGGCGCCACGATGAAGCCGCCGTGGCCTCGGGTATCGATCAGCGGACCGAGGCCGGCGGTCGCGCTGCCGGCGGTGTTGCGCAGTGCGGCACCTTCAGGCTGCCGGAAGTAGAGATGACGACCACCCCGCGCGCTGGCGACGGTGAACGTGTCGGGCAGCTGGCGACCGGCCGCCAACTCCGTCAGCGTTTGTTGGCCGTGCCGCGGTCCATCGGGCTTCTTCGCCTGGTCCAGATCGATGACGAGCAGGTTCGACGGCCCGCAAGCGATGGCGATGTTCGCGCTGGGGACGGCGTTCCACCAACGAGCGATCATCTCGGGATCAGTGCTCGCCTGGTTCTCCCAGTCGCTGACCATCGGCTTCTTGGTGCCCGGCTTGAGCGGGAAGACGTGGAATCCCTGATCCGCCAAGGCGAGCGCTTGTTCAAGCATCTTCGATCGCTCCTCTACTCGGGGCTGTTGAGGGGTACGCGGCGCCGGCGGAAGCACGGATCGCGGCTCCGGCTCCGGCTCCGGCTCCGGCTCCGGCTCCGACGGCACAGTTCGCGGTTCGGGCGCCGACTCCGGCGGTACCGTGAGCGGTTCGGGCGTCGATGTGAATCTGGGCTCGGGGTGCACCGGTTCCTGCGCAGGAGCTTGTTCTGCTGGGTCGCGTGACCGTTCCGGCACTTCGACGTGCGGCTCCGGCTCGGAAACAGGTCCTGCGGCGACATCAGGCTCTTCCGGAGCTGCCGACTCGCGGTCTGCCTCGTCGGCGTGGATCTGTTGTTCGGTCGCACCCAGGACCACCGGTTCGTGCTCCGTCTCCGCTCGTGCAGCGACGGTGGACATGGCCGTAAGCATTCGACGAAGCAGCGCGTCTCTCTCACTCTCCGCGCCAGCCCCTACGGCCTTCTCCTCCGCGCGCTCAACTCGGTTCCGACGTGCCTCCTCGTCCCTCTGAGCCTGCTCGCGAATCGCGACATCGAGTGCCGCACGACGTGCGCGTGCCTCGTCCAGGGCTTCTTGGTCTGCGAACGGGAGGCCGATGGCGGCTTCGTTCTCGGCGATCCGCTGCTGGAGCACTTCGATGTTCGCCCGCGTCTCGGCGGCCGTCTCATGCGCTCCGTCGACCGCGGCAGCGATGGCGTCTCGGATACGCCACTGCTGGCCCTTGCCCGTCCAGGCGGCGTTCAGCGGAACGTCCAACCGCCGGTTGTCGCCCGTGACGATGCGTGCGGAGAGTGGTTCTTCCAAACGGTTCCACGTTTGGGCGAAGCCGATCGTCATGCCGCGCCAGAGCACCTCGCGGTCGCAGTAGCCGGTGGTGATGGTGGCCTCGGCCAACGCCCCGAGGACTGCGGGCACGTCGTCCGAAGAGATCGCGTTTCCGTCAGCACTACGCCATAGCGACTCGGCGCCGTAGGCTGCGGCGAACTGAGCGACGCTCTCAAGCGCCTGGCAGCTCGTCGCCGCTGCGGAAGCCCGCGTGGTGAAGGTCTGGATATCCGCGCGCAGTCGACGCTGGTTGCGCTGATGGCTGGACGCCAGGCTCGAGAGGCTCTTGACCCTGACGTTCAGCTCGTTCAGCTCGGCGAGCATCGGATTGCCGGTGGCGACGGCCTTGATCTGGCCGTAGTCCAGCGCGACGTCGCCGATGTCCTCGATCGTCCGCGCGGTGACCTGGCCCGAGAGGATCGGGCGCATGGCCTTCTCCTTGCGCTCGAGGGTCTGCCACATGAAGGCGTCGAAGGAGTCCTGGGTAACGTAGCGGTAGATGTCGACGTTCGAGTTCAGGTTCTTCGGTCTCCAGACCCGTCCCTCGCGCTGCTCCACCTGATCGGGCCGCCACGGCGCGTCGACGTGGTGTAGTGCGATGGCGCGACGCTGGACGTTGACCCCGACTCCGAGCTTGTCGGTGGACCCGAGCAGGACGTTGATCTCACCCTTGTTGCACTGGTCGAAGAACACCAGCCGCTGCACGTCGGTCGTGGCATCGTGGATGAAGCGGATGTTCTGCGCCGGCACGCCTGCAGCGATCAGCTGGTGGCGAATGATCCCGTAGACCTGGTTTCCCTTGTCCTTGTTCGGCGTGCCGAGGTCGCAGAAGATCAGCTGAAGCCGACCCGGCACGCCTGAGCCGTCGCCGGCGAGTTCGAGGTCCTTGGTCTCGTGGTAGATGCGAGCGACATTCGCCGCGACGGCGCCGACCTTGCCAGGCCCCTCGGATTCGAGGCTGACGAGAGATTCGTGAAGCGCGACTCTGCGGCCGTCGGAGCAAATCTTGAGCATGTTGTCGACGTTGGTCGGCACTCCCCCGGCACGGATGTCGTCCGCTCGTTCGGCCAGGTCATGTACATAGTCGCGCACAGTGTCGGAGGCCTCGATGACCACGATGTGCCGCTGAGCGTCGGGCCGCACCACAGGGAAGGCTTCGGGTGCGCGCAGCTCGGCGAATTCGGCGACGGTATGCATCAGCTCGGGGATGTTGATGATCTCGACCGGCCGGCGGTTGAGCCGGAATCCGCCGTCCGGCGTGATCTCGACTCCCGTGCCGAGGCGCACGAACTGCGCTGCCCACGAGTCTGCCGAGGTCAGCCCGAGCTCTTCCAGGCGCTGCGGCTGGAGGTAGTGCTGGAGGACGTACAGTTCGAGCAGCGTGTTGGTGACTGGAGTGCCGGTGAAGCCGGTGGCCACGGCCTGGCCGGGGTGCCGGCCGCGCTGCCAGCTCAGCTTCATATCCAGGTCTTGAGCACGCTTGGACCCGTTGATCGCGAAGCCGTCGGTGTGCACCGGGATGCCGAGGTTCTTGAAGTAGTGCATCTCGTCGACGAGCAGGTAGTCGGTGCCCAGGTGCTCGAAGAAGACTCCGTCGTCCACGGCATGGTTCAGCAGCGTCTTGGCTTGCGCATCCAGGTTGTCGACCATCTTGGCGATCTGCTTGATCTTGCGTGGCGTGGCGCCTTCGGCTTTGGCCGCGACGAGCGCGCTTCTGTAGTCAGCGGCGAGGGCTGCGAGGTAGTCCGCCTTGACCGTCGCGTGGACCGGCATCGAAGTGAACGACGGATGGGACATGACCACCGCGTCCCAGTCCTCCATCGCGCAGCGCGCCGCGAACAGCTTCCGACCGCGCGCGGTCGCAAGATCCTCCTTGCCCGCCATGAGGATGCGGGCGTTCGGAAACAGGCGCTTACCGTCGCGCGCGATCTGCTCGAGCGTGGACGGCACAACAATGATCAGCGGCTTCGACGCCAGCCCCAGGGCCTTGAGCTTGATGGCGGCCATGAACATGGTCGCCGTCTTGCCGGTGCCCACCGGGTACGGACACAGCGCGTCCTCCCCCGAGATCATCCGGGCGACCATGTCGCGCTGGTGCGAGTAGGGCTCGAACTCCGCGTCCAGTCCTGGGAAGGTCAGGTGGGCTCCGTCGTACTTCCTGGGTACGACGGCATTGAAGGTCCGGTTATAGACGCGGGTCAGGCGGTCGGCGCGGTCGGGGTCTTCCCGCCACCAGTTCGCGAAGCGCCCGGCGATCGCGTCGAGCCTGTCGTTCGCAGCGATGGTCTCGTCCTGGTTGCGCACCCGCTTGTCGTCGACAACGTCGTAAACGACAGGAGCCTTGCCGTTGAGCCCGTATTCAAGCAGCTGGTAAGCGTTGAGCCGGAAGGTGCCCCAGTCGGTAGTGGCCGCTGTGGACTCCTCCCCACGCCGGCTCAAAGCAGTCACGCTCCAGGTGCTCGTGCGCGGCTCGCACGCGACAGTCACTGGGAACCCGAGCAGTTCTCGGGCGAAGTCCCGCACATCAGTGGCGGGTATCCACGGCGCGCCGAGGTTGGCTTCGATCTGCTCGGGTTCGAGGTCCGTCGGGATGACGGCTTCGAGAGCCGAGACGTTGCGCCGGAAGCGGTCATCGCCGAGCGCGACGGCGGTCTTCGCCTGCCGCAGCTTGGTCCGCACGTTCCCGGTCAGGTACTCGTCGGCCGGCGACCAGGCGTCGGTGTCCGAGTCGATGAACGCGACCTCGGCGATCTGCCGCGCCGCCTCGTCGGCGTCCACTCCGAGTAGCGCGGCAACGCGTTCGAAGTCGAAGCGACCGAGTTCGTCGCGGCACAGCGCGATGGCCTCTGCCGGGCTTCCCGCACGGGTGGCACGCTCGCGGGGCCGGTTGACACGACGAGTGAGCAGCGCGGCCTTTGTCGCGGTGCGCGTGTCGTCGTCGAAGTTCTCCAGGGCGAGGACCGTGACAAAGTCCGGGTCGCGGCGGAACCCGCCCATCGCCGGCCGGCGGCGCGAGGAGGTCACCGAGCCGTCTTCGTCGGGCTTCCCCTCCACCACCGTGTACCGGTTGAGGCATCCGTACGCCTTGACATACGCGTCGTAGAGGCGCGCCGCTTCAACGCGAAAGGGAACAAGGTCTTCGTCAGGACGGCTGTGGTCGGACTCCGCATCCAACAAGGTCAGAGCCGCGTCACGGAGCGCAACCAGCTTCGGCAACTCCTTGCCCGGCCTCTGCACCGTGACGAGCGCACCTTCGACAACTTCGTGCACGACGCCATCGACCAGGTGGAACGAGCCTTCCTTCTTACCGTCGGAACGCAGCTCGAAAGGAGCAGTTTCGCGAGTGATCGGCGAGGCTCCGACATCAACCCGCCACGGCCGGCCTGCTTCAACGGCCCGGCGCACGATTTCGCTCCCCGCCGCCGCCATCGCGAGCTCAAGAGGAGCGTCGTCCGGACGCGCGTCGACCCGCAGAGTCCGGCCCCAGCGCGGCGCGCTGTCTTCGGCCAGCTCTCCGAGCACCATGTGCGGGTTCGACAGGAAGTAGTCGTTGACCTGCTGGCCGCCGACCGAGGAACTGGTCTTTATCCACTGCTCCCCGCCGGGAAGCGGCTCTTCGTCGGTGCGACGGCGCCGCAGCACCAGGACGTCGACAAGGGGCTCTGTCCCGCCGGAGGTAAGAGCGTCATTGGGCAGACGTACCGCACCCAGCAACTCAGCCTCGCTCGCTATCAGCGACCGGGCCATCTCGCCCGTGCTCCCCGCGGCGTCCATGGTGTACCGGGAAGTGATCAGCACTGCGACGCCCCCGGGCCGCAACGCCTTCACCGAGCGGTAGATGAAGTAGTTGTGCAGGTTCGCGGTCAGCTCGCGCGGCGTGGTCGGGTCGTAGACCTTGGTGTCGGCGAACGGCACGTTGCCGAGCACCGCGTCCATGCCGTACGACGGAAGGGGCGTCTCCTCCAGCCGCGAGGCATGGACCGTCGCGTTCGGGTGCAGGATGCGAGCGATGGCGGCCGAGGTGGGGTCGCGTTCGACGCCGATCCACGTCGCAGGTGTCTCGTCGGGTGTGGCGGCGATGAACGCGCCGGCGCCACAGCCCGGTTCGAGGATCTTTCCGCCGGAGAATCCGAGGCCAGTGAGGACCTGCCAGCATGCTGCGGCGATTGGCGGCGGGGTGTAGAACGCGTTGTAGGTCGCCTGGACTCCGTCGTTGTAGTGATCTTCGGACAGCAGGAAGGCGAGGCGTCCGCCGATCTCCTTCCAGGTTCCAGTACGGGAGCGTTCCACAGCTGGGGCAAGCGGTCCCCAGCCGGTCCATCCGCGCAGCGTCGCCAGGTCTGCTGGCGTCGGAGGCGTATGCGGAGACTGGCGTATCCGATCAAGTCGCTCCAGCGCGACCAAGCTGGCGCGAGCGCGTGTGATCGGACCGATGTCCGCGGTCTGGGCAGCAGTGGATTCGGCCATAGTGCGGCCTCCGTGTGGTGCGGGCCGGCGGCGAGCCGGGGGCTGTGCTGTGCGGGCGGCTCAGATCGCGTAGAAGGCCAGGGAGGCTTCGAACTCGGAATCGTCTGTCTGGTGCGAGCGGTACGGGCCGTCTTCCTGGCTCGGCGAGACGCCCGGCATCGCCAGCAGCAGGGCGAGCCAGGTTCGGATCTCATTGGCTGGCAGGACGGCGCCGAAGCCGGGGCGCCAGACTGTGGGCAGGCGCTTGTCGTTACTGCGATGAAGGGCCAGCAGGGACCAGCCGTCTTCCTCGTTCCAGCGCAGGTCCACCTGCTCGGCGTTGGTGAAGGTGTGGTGCCAGGGCTCGTCGAAGTCGTCGTCGGGCGGAAGCAGCGTCATCGTCGCTGTGCGCACGGCGCCGGCGTTGAAGGTCGCATCGCCCACTTGGATGTCCTCCAGGAGCAGTGCGACCCGCACCGCCTCGATGTACGCCTCGTGGTCTGCCCTGCCGGTACGGAGTTCGGTGGTGGTCATGGGAGTTCTCGCTTTCGGTTTCGTGTGTCAGTCGGTGGCGACAGGCTGGGAGCTGAAGGTGTGATCGAAGGCGAGGTCCACGTCGTCGGCGCGGAACCACAGCGCGTCTTCGTCGTCGTCCTCGCGTGGCGCGAAGGCCCACCAGGATCCGTCGTAGAAGGTGAAGGCGGCGATGCTCTCGTGGTGCGGGTGGGCCAGGCCGGCGTCGGTCAAGGCGCGCATCTGCGCCGCGGTGATGATGTTGAGTTCCGGCATGGTGATCACTCCTTGCTCGGTTGGGGTCGGCCGTAGGAGCTGCGGAACGCCGACCAAGGGATCCGCGTCCGCCCACCCGCGGATTCGCTCAGGACTGAGGTCTGTGTCCGGGTTCGTGTGGCCCGCACGGCAGCCACCGGCCCACCAGATGGAGACGTGCCCGAGGAAGGCGACAAAGGCCTGATGCCAGTAGACGGCAGACTGACCGGCGCCCTCGGGACCGTATGCTTCCGCCCGCCATGCACGCAGCGCCCAGAGCTCTTCGATCAGTTCGGGATGCCATGGCCAGCAGTCGGGAAGCCGGTCTTCGAGCACCAGGCGGTAGCGGCCGACGAGCCACGCAGTCCAGGTGCGCAGCTCCTCCCAGGCCAGCGTGTACTCCGGCTCGGTCATCGCGTGCCACTCAGTCAGGGGCGCGTGAGCACCATTTGCTCCGGGCGGACCCACGCCAGGTCCCGCGGCGTCCGACCCGCCTCGCGGTTTGCGACTGAGGCGGCTGGCGGTCTGCCGAGGCCTGCCACGGATCCGGCGGCCGGCGCTCGGGGCTACTGAAGGCGGTGCAGCATAGCGCTCGTCGAACCCGCTCACGGGATCCGCTCCTTCATCGCGGTCACGGAGAGGCCAGCGAGTGTGGCGTATGCGTCCTTCTCCGCCTGGGCATACAGCGCCGCGTCGGGGCCCTCGTAGTGGCGGGTCATCCGGATCTTCACCGCTGGAGTGGTGGCGTGGATGACGAGCGCCTCCCGCTCGGCGGAACTGAGCGTGCGGATGTCCTCGGCCGTCATGGTCTTGTGCTGCTGGATCGACGTCCCGGTCGTGATCGAGCCGTCGTCCGAACGCTGGTAGGTGGTCATGTGCCGGTCGTACTCGCCGACCAGATTCTCCGAGAGGTCACGCAATTCGTTGCCGGACAGACCGCCGAGGATGAGCTTGACGGTGGCGGCTCCCCAGAGCATCGCTGCCTGCTCTGGACCCCAGCGGGCTTCAGCCTGGGCACGGGACTGGAGGATGGCGGCGATGAAGATTCCGGAGCCGCCGGCGAACGACATCAAGTCGGGCAACGACGGGAGCGGGACAACGTTGGCGATCTCGTCGAGGAACAGACCGAGCGGCGGGTCAAGTCGCCCGCCGGGCATCGTGTCCGCGATGCGCTTCGCGGTCTCGATCAGCTCGTCGACGAACACTGCGATCAGCGGAGCCAGAGCGCTGGCCTGCTTCCTTTCGACCAGAAGGTAGACGGTCCCCTGCGAGCGCAGGAAGGACTCCAGGTCGAAGCCCTCGGACTCGGTCTCCGGGCAGAACGTGGCCTGCGCGGTCGGCGAGAGCAACGGAGCGAGCGCGGTCTGCACCGTGGTCCACAAGCCGGACTTGGTCTCCGGCGGCGTCCGGTAAAGGCCATCCAGCAGCTGAGCGCTGCCGGGTGCCGCACCCGGGTGATCGCGTAGGAGCTTGACCGGGGTGTCGTCCCGGTCGTTGAGCGACCACGTGAGCACGTCGAGCATCGAGCGGCTGGCGAGCGCCGCAGCGTGCAGCCACAGGGTGAGCAGGTTGGTGGCGTTGGCGCCGAAGTACCCGGCGTTCGACGAGTCCTGCTGCTCGCTGCGCCCGACGGTGACCATCACCTCGGCGCGCTGACGAGCTTTGTCCAGGTTCTTACAGCCGGAAGTAGGCGACCACCGGACTATGGAGGGCCACAACGTCATCCCGGTCGGAGCCATGACCGCGACCGGTCCTCGTCGGCCCCGCAACGCCGCGGTGGCCAGCAGCACGTCCATCCGCATCGAAGTCACCAGCGCGGGGCCGGGCCAGCTGTGCACCCAGGGGATCACCACCTGCGAGGACTTGCCCTGCCGGGGAGCAGCGATCACAACGACGGAGTCCTCGGTGGAGACCGCCAGCTTCACCTTCTCCGGGATGGAGTGGCCGAGCGGCAGCCCGACGTCGGCCAGCCCGAACGGTGTCTTCCTCAGGCTCGGGCGTACCACCGGCCCGCGCTTGGTGACCGCCGATGCAGCCAGGTGGACCGTGAGGTCCCTGCGCGTTGCGAATCCGTCGTCGCGTCGTCTGAACCTCACCCACACGCGAGCGCCGACGACAGTCAGCCCGGCGCCGGCGGCGAACAGGAGAAGGCCGGCGCAGTAGAAGAGCACAGGTCCCGGAAGGATCGCAGCCGCGTCAGCCGGCCAAGCCGTACGCGGGTCACGCAGGTGCTCGGCCAGGTGCAGCACGATCGACAGACTCCGCGCAGGCGGGACGCGGGGCGCGACGCCGTGCGCCAACAACCCGGCCGCCTCGCCCCACAGCCAGGTTCCGGCTCCAGCGACCATGCAGAGTCCGACGGCGAGCACGATGACGAAGTCCTTGGCGTCATGCACCAGGTACCGGGCCGGAGAAGGGCCAGCGGAACGCGTAGCCATCACGAACCAGCCTCCTTCCGTCTAGGCGGACATCCGCTGGTTGGTGTAGAACCACTCGCGCTCAAGCGGTGTCAGCTCCAGACGAACCGCGGCCGAGTGATGCCGACCGACCTTCCACAGGGCGTGGCCGATGTGCGCCGCGCCCCAGGAGGCGATGTGCGAGCATTCGGGGCCGGTGAGCCCGATGGCGTCGCGGGTCATGGCGAGCGGAGCAACGTCCTGGGCCAGGCACACACGCACGTCACAGCTGGCGATGAGGTTCGCCGCGATAGCCGCTTCCGGGCTGCCGGCGGCGCCGACGGTCTCGAAGTCAGCCAGCCTGTGCGTGGCGAGGACCTGGATCGTGCCGGTGGCGCGGGACAGACGCAGGTCGCCGTCGAGCTTGCGCACCATCGCGGGAATCCGCATCGCGCGCCACAGCTCGTCGCGCACGACCAGGCGCACCGGGCCCGCCGGATCGTCGATCGCGGACTGGCCCCAGGACGAGACGCACGCGAGGGTCATCGCGATCGTCTCGTCTCCACGACCGTCGAGGCGGGAGAGATCGACGGTCTGGATCGGTGCGGTGAAGTCGAGGGCGACGGTGGTCGGTCCGTCGAACAGGCCCGAGAGCGAGCCGTGGACCATCGCGCGGAGCGCATCAGCGACCGGCCGGACCATGTCGCGGAGTTCTTCGGCGTCCCCACCGCGTACCCGTAGGTCGCGCGCCATCTCGTCGGTGGGGTCTCGGAGCACTGCCCAGACCAGCGGCAAGGTCGGATCGATCAGTGTGGTGGCTCCGTCGGCCTGGCCTGTCGCCTCGTGGATGGCCAGGGAGATGGCGGCCTCCTCCGTCGGGGTGAGCGGGCGGCCGAGCTTCGTCGACAGCAGTGCGTTGAGCAGCGTGAGCCGTCGACGGTGAATCTCGGCCAGGCGCTCCTCCAACTCGACGGGATCGCTGGGCAGGTCTTCACCCAGTGGGCCGGCGTCGAGGGGGTTGAGCCGGGCGGGGAGTCCTGGACCAAGCTGCACAGGCTCCACGCCGAGCCCGTGCGCGAGTTCCTTGTACTCGTTCTTCAGGTCGCCGAGGACGAGCGTCTTGACGCCGTAGGACATCAGCCGCAGAGACAGGGCCTTGATGTATGCCGACTTCCCTGCCCCGGGTATGCCGGTGAACAGCACGTTGGGGTTGGTGATCAGTCCGTGGTTGAGCCAGGCGATCGGATGGCAGGAGAAGGCCGCGCCGGTGAGCAGGTTCGTGCCGACGTAGGGTCCGACCGCAGGAACGCCTCCGCCGTAGAGAAACGGGTAGAGCCCGGCGAGCTGCGCGGTCGCGGCTCGATAGACCCGAGGCTGAGGAGCGAGGACAGCACGGCCGGAGTACGGCCGGTTGATCCCGCGCCGCGGAGCCCTGCCCGGAGAACTTCGCGTGTCCGGCCCGTCTCCGACGGGAGCCGCAGCAGGAGGAGCGGCGGGGACGAGCGGTCGAAGCTCGGTGATGGCGACGGCGGGAAGACTCGTAGCCGCGGCGGGCTGACGGCGCCTGGTCACTGCGGTGCGCATCGCGGTCACCACCGCTTCGCCGGCAGGCCGAGACCGACGGGGAGGGTCATGGCGAAGCCGGTGTCCTGCGCGCCATACATCCGCCGCAGCTCGATCCCGATGAGAGCGGCGCCAGCTTCTGCCTGCGCGCAAGCGTCCGGCAGCTCGCTCGGGTCGTCGACCGTCACCGTGAGGTAGCCGGTGAAGCGGCACAGGCCGGACCCGTGCGCGTGCTCGGCGTCCTGCGCCGCGGCCCGGTCGAGTGCCACCTGCTCGGAGGCGGAGACGGCCTGACCGGTACGGGCGCGCAGCCTGATGCCGACCTCGCGCTTCGTGCGCTCGACCATCACCGCCTTCTGCGCGGCCCGCGGCCCGAGCGGCTCGATGACGAACGAGAACGAGCGCCTGTGGGTCGCGTCGGCCAGGAGCGACGCCAGCGCGGTCGCGTAGACGGGGGAAATCGGCCAGGCGTGGATCGAGTAGGTCACCGAGACCGCGCCGTCGTGTCGGTACGACGACCACGAGTTCTCCGCCGCCACCGGGCCCGCGGCCGCCGGGTCGAGGCCAGCCGGGACAACGGCCATGCCCCCGTGGCCGATCTGCTCGTCTGCCTCTGCGCGGCGCTGGTCGAGCAGGGCCACCGCGTGTGGGTCGAAACCGGTGCGAATGGCTTCTGAGAGCTCCGCTGTGTCCAGCCAACGCGGGATCGTAATGCCCGCGCCAGCGAGCTGAGGATTCAGTGCCCGTGCTTGCTGCCCGAGGACCCGGAAGGCACCCTTGTCGCCGCCGCCTGCCGCACGTATCGCAGTCAAGGCGCGTCTGGCGTCAAGGGAGATCGCCAGCCACATCTGGCGTCGGCACGTGGCCGGAGTCGCGGCGAGCAGCGTCTCGTTCGCCATGACCGAAGCGAGCGGAGCGGCGGGATCGAGGTGGGCGGTGTGCCAGGAACGCAGTGCTCCCCCGGTCTCCGGGACGGTGCGCGAGACGAACTGGAGCCGGGTGATCGGCTGTTCCTCGGTGCACAGCGAGGCAAGCACTTCGCCCCAAGCCTGGACCATCGCCTCGGCCCGATCCGTATCGAGCAGACCCAACCCGCCCGGGTCGACCAAGGCCACCGCCGTATACGTACATGCGTGCGGGTGATGCAGAACCGCGATCTCCTTGCCCACGCCGTCTTGAGCCGCGAGGATCCGCAGGGGCGCGAGCACACCTGGCAGGTCCAAGCGGGCAGGCTCGAGACCGTGCTCTGGGGCGAAGGCACCGGACAAGAATTCGGTCTTGTGGCGGAGCCTCAGAAGGCTGAATGAGGCCACGGTAGTCACCCATTCGTCGAGCGTGCGGCCCGCCACGTGCACGTAGGCGCATCCGGCGAGCAGGACGGCGAGCGGCCAGAACACGATGGCGCCGGCGAGGTTGCCCGAGGCGAGTGGTTGCAGGCCGAAGAAGACGGCAGCTCCGACGAGGGCGGCGCGGCGGCCAGAGAGCCCGAGTAGGAAGTGCACCTTCTCGTGCTGCCAGCCGACGTAGGTTCGGGCAGGAACACGTGAGTCCATATCGATCACGCCTTTCCGTTGTTCGTGGCCTTGCTGGTCGGCGCCCCGGTTGCAGAGTCCGATGCTTCGCCAGTGGAGCCGCTTGAACGAGAAGAGATGGCGCCGCGTGGCATGCGGACGGAGCCGTACATCGGGTATCCAGCGGGGTACGCCGAGGGATTGGCGCCCTCCAGCCCTGCGTAGCCGGCCTGCTGCTCCATTCGCGAGGCCACCGCGTTGATCGTCTTGTGCAGCGCTTGCACCGCAGCGACCGCGACTCCTGCGGGCCCGGAGGCCGCACCGATTCCCGCGCGACCGACCGCGCCAGCCCCAGCGCCCCGTGCGGCGTTGGCCGACATGGCCTGCCGCTCGGAGAACTGACCGAACGCAGCCGGATCGACGCCCGGCCCACCACCGGCTGTGCGGTTGGCGACCGCCCCGACCACCGCGCCCGCACCCATCGCGCCGCCCATCGTGACCGAGGTGAAGGTAAACAGACGCGCGATGGCGGGCCAGGCGAATACAGCCATGAAGAGCACCGCCATCCCAGAGATCACCCCGGTGATGCCGGTCGCGTTTCCAGAGGTGTCGAGGCCGATAGCGAAAACAAGTGCGATGACCGGCTTGACCATGGCCAGCTGGGTGCCGGCCTTGACGAGCTTGCGCCACCACTCCGTGGTCGAGGAACCGATCTGGCCTGCCGCACCGATCGGCGCGGTTGCCACGAGGACACAGAACGCGGCATTGCGCAGCACGAGTTCGAGCCACAACACCAGCACGACGCCGATACCGATCAGGCCGAACAGCAGCAGCAACACCGACGGAATCGCAGGCCCCGTAGGCGCAGTGAGCGCAAGCAAACTGGTCAGCCGCTGAGTGGCCCCCGTCATGTCGGTGCCGGTGGCCGACACGATCCACTTCGCCAGGTCGTCGGAGGCCGCCATGATCTGAGCGGAGACGGCGAGGGTGAGCAGCGAGGCCAGCACCGCTTTCGGCAGCCCGATCAGTGCCTGGGCGAGCGGCGCGCCCGAGCGGGTCCACACCACAGAACCCGCCTGCAGGATCACCAGGCACGTCGCGACGATCATCCCGAGCGTCAGGCTGATCGCATACACGCCGTGGATGGAGCCGAGATCTGGATCGGGCATCGAGGCGAACACGCCCCCGAACCACTTCAGCATCGAGGTGAAAGCGTCGGCGAAGGAGTGGCAGATCGAGTCCCACGCCGAGCTGGCGACATCACCGACTGCGGATTCAGCTCCGGAGGCGACGGCGCCGGCCGCCTTGCCCGGCAGCGCAGCAACATCGGTCAGACACTGGCCGATGTCTCCATCCAGACATCCGGGGCCCGACCCAGGCGGTTCGAAGACCGCTCCCGCGGCCATCACGACGCACCGCCGGCGGCGGGGACGAGGGCGAGCCAGCCGTGGCTCACAGCGGCTTGGGTGTCCGGAGCGGCAGCCAGTGCGGAGTAGTCCTGGCCGGTACGGCCAATGGTCCCGATCTTCCAGTCCCCCGCGATCCACCGCATCTGAACTGGGAATACGCCGGTAGTCTGGCCAGTCCCGCCTCGCTGGTTGACGAACGTACTGTCGGTGAGCAGGAGCACCAGGACGTTGTCCGCTGCGACGTTCCGCAGCTGGTACATCTGTGCTGTGGTCTGGAACGTCACCGGCGGAACCAGCGGTCCCGCAGAAGGCAGCTGCAAATCGGACCGCAGCTTGGTGATGCTCGAAGCGAGGTTCCTTGGCAGGTCCGTGTTGGCCGGGTCGCCGGCGGCGCGCATCACCGCCGCCGCGTAGTCCGGATCGAGCGTGGACGCCGCCGAGTCGACGTACTCCGACGCCGCGCTGACCGCGCCGACGACCGTGTGCGGAAAGCCGACCTCGACGCCGTCGACCACACGCGCGCCGTGAACCACGGAAACCGCGCCCGATGGGACTGTGACAGAAGGCTGGTTCGTCGAGGGGACCGCGTGCGTCGGTCTGGCGTGTCCGCGATGGACGACGAGCGGAACCGTGACGACCCCGATGACCAGCAGGACACCGACGGCGAAGGCTCCCGGGAAATGGCGCTTTGCGCCGATAGGGTTACGCATTGTGACTCCTGGTGGTGGCGATACGCCTGTGATCGGGTGCGGGCCTAGGAGCCCAAGCCGTACGAAGCGGTGACCAGCGTGACCGCCAGCGCGACCACGACCGCGCCGATGACGGAGCTGAACAGCGTGACCTTCCCGCGCTCGGCCATCTCAGCCCTCCGCGACGTGTTGCCGAGAGCGATCATGCAACCGCCGGTGACAGCAGCCCCTGCACAGCAGGTCAGAGCACCCCATTTGAGCCACGAGAACAAGGTGCCGATCGCGCCCGATCCCACCGGCGCCGCCGGCGGCGGGTCGGGGATCACGCCGGCGGCGTGACTGAGCAACTGACCGACGGCTTGCTGAATGGAAATCCCGATCATGACTTTCACCTGCTCCTTAGGTGGTTGGCGAGGCCAAGCGCCTCGCGATCCGGCCGGCGCATCTCGAAGGGCCTTCTGATGCGGGGCCAACTGTTCATCTCTGCGAACAGCATGAAACCACCATAAGCTGTGCTATATCGGACCCGTCAACCGGAGCGAACGAGGTAAGCTGAAATGACCCAGCAGTGTTCACCTGAGCGGACAGCATTCGGGCAGCCGGCCCGCCGAGAAGGGACAGTCGATGAGCAAGCAGGCCAAGGGAGCGGGCGAGGAGCCGGCGACGCCTGCTGCGACCGACAAACCGACTCCACCCGACGAGCAGCCGCCGCAGCACAGCACGGCCGACCCGGGCGTCATCGCCGAGCGGCTGCAGTACCTGTTCGAGAACAAGCGCAAGCCCGACGGCAAGAAGTACTCCTACCGGGAGGCCATCCGGGCGATCGAGGCCACCGGCGGAGCTTCGATCTCGGTCGGTTACCTGTCACAGCTGGTCAACGGGGTCAGAACGAACCCGATGATGGACGCGATCCAGGGTCTTGCGAAGTTCTTCGGGGTGCCGTTGTCGTACTTCGACGAGCACGAGGACACCGAGGAGACGAACGAGCAGCTCAAGCTGGTCGCCGCACTCCAGCACGCCGGAGTCCAGGACGTGGCCATGCGCACGGTCGGCCTGCCGCCGGAGAGCGTCAAGCTGGTCTTGAGCATGATCGACCGCGTACGCGAGGTCGAAGGACTGCCTCCGGCCGAATCGCCCTCGAACACGGACGAGTAAGGCTCAATTGCAGGTCCGCTCCACTGCGCGAACTCGCGCTGTCGCCGGCCCCGGGTGACCTGCGGTGAACCGGGACCAGTCGCGCCGCGAGTGCTCCGCGCTGGTCGCCGACCTAGACCTGCCCGTCCCGTTCGACCTTGAGGACTTCTGTCTGCGCCTTGGCCGACACATCGGCCGAAGCCTCGTTCTGATGTCGCACTCGATGGTGATCGGCGGGCTCTGCGGCGCCTGGATGAGAACGGCCAAAGCCGACTACGTCTTCTATGAAGAGGACACCTCGCTGCTGCACCAACAGCACATCGTCTTCCACGAGATCGGGCACATCCTGCGTGCCCACGTGCCCGGCAAGGAGCTCGGCACCGACCTGGCGCGGACCATCGCGGCCGGCGCAAAGGTCAGCGATGTCTTCCGCGTACTCGGCCGCGACTCCTACGCCGAGGACGACGAGTTCGAGGCCGAGCTCATCGCGACCCTGATCCTGCGCCGAATCGGTCGCCAACCGCTTCGGGAAGTACCACGCGCCACGGATCCCAACGCTGATGAGGTCATCGCACGCATCACGACCTCCCTCTCGCGAGGTGAACGATGAACACGACCTTGTACCCGCTGGTCGCGCTGTTCGCCTGGACGGTCGTGCTGTCCAGTCTCAAACGCTTCCCTGCCATCCTCAAGGAGCCGGCACGCCTCGCGGCCTGGTTCCTCTATCTGTCCTTCGCGCTGATCTTCACCGCCGGTTGGTCGACGATCTGGAACCGCACCGATGGCTGGACCGGCCTGCCCGAGTCGAACACGCTCATCACGATGTGCCTGGTCGTGTGTTACAGCGCCAGCCAGCTCGCACTGCTTCAGCTGTGGTCGTACACCCCGGATCGGGCGCGGCGCCGCGTCAAAGTCACGGTCTCGATCGTCGCTGTGGTGCTCACCGCGATGATCGCGCTGTTCGTGCACAGCGACTCCACGCACCATCTCCAGCAGTCGTTCAAGGACTGGTACGGCGGGTCAATCGAGTACGACACCTACCTCTTCATCTACCTGACGACGTACACGACCGCCGAGGTCGAGGTCATCCGCCTGTGCCGCCGGTACTCGAAGGTGATGAGCCGCAGCTGGCTCCGCACCGGTTTGATCACCGCGAGCGTCGGTGCGGCGATCGGGCTGTTCTACAGCATTACGCGGTTCGCAGACATCGCTGCGGCTCTCACCGACGTGGACATCTCGCTCTGGGAGAACGTCGCCGAAGTCGGTGCCGGACTCGGCGCGCTCCTCGTCATGATCGGCCTGACCCTGCACTGGTGGGGACCGCGCATCTCCGCACTCGCCCAACGGTCTCGGCGCCTGACCGCCTACATCCGGTTGCGCCCGCTGTGGGCAGGCTTCTACGCGCTGGACTCCTCCATCGCCTTCGATGACCCGCGAGGCCCTGGTTCCGGGAGCGTCTGGGGCAGAATGCGCACCGCAACACGCGTGCTCGGCGATGTGGAGTACCACGTTGCGCGACGCGTCGTGGAGATCCGCGATGGGATCCTCACGCTCCGGCCATACCAGGACCCCGCATACGCCGAGCGCGTTCACACACTTTTCGCCGGCCGCGGTCTCGTGGGCGACAACTTGGACGCCGCGGTCACCGCCGAACAGATCCATGCCGCGCTCGACGCCCGTGAAGCCGCAACCCACGGCGACCGCCCCGCGTCACCCACTGCCGGAAACTCCCCCGCCGACCTCGACGCCGAGCTGAAGTGGCTTCTGAAGGTCACCAAGCACTTCACCAAGCGGTCGGCGATGCCTGACGAGCTCGTCGACACCGACCTGACCCCCACCGGAGGTATCGCGTGAGCATCGACCTGCCCTTCACCGAGCCGATCGAAATGGCGCCGCATCTGTCCGGCTGCCCGTACGACGCGTACGCACAACTGCGGGAGGCCGGCGGCGCCCACCAGGCAGTCAAGCCCAGCGGCGGGGCAGTCTGGGTGATCAGCCGCTACGCCGACGTCAAGGCGCTGCTCTCCGACCCGCGCATGTCCATCGAGACGCGCAACTCCCGCCACGGCTACCAGGGCTTCGGCCTGCCGCCGGCGCTCGACGAGCACCTGATGAACGTCGATGACGAGGCACACGCGAGGCTTCGTCGCCTGGTTTCCTCTGCTTTCACCCCGCGCCGCGTCGAGGCGCAGCGCGAGCACGTCCAGGCGGCCGTCGCCCGGCTGATCGACGCGATCGCCCCGAATGGCCGCGCCGACCTCGTCGACGCGCTCGCCGTCCCGACGCCCGTGGTCGTCATCTGCGACCTGCTCGGGATCCCGGAGTCAGACGGCGCCGCGTTCCAGGCCTACACCCGATCGCTGATGACGCCGAACGATCCGAATCGGCCCTCCACCCGCGAACTCGTCACCGGTATGCACAAGTGCCTGGTCGATCTGATCGAGCGCAAGCGCGCCGAGCCGGCCGACGACCTACTCACCGCGATGATCGCCGCACGCGACGGCGACGACCGGCTGAGCGAGAACGAGCTGATGTCGCTGGCGTTCCTCATTCTGTGGGCCGGCTTCGAGACCACGGTGCACCTGATCTCCAACAGCATCGCGACCGTGCTCACCGAACCACGGCTAGCGGATCTCGTCCGTGCGGAAACCGATCCGCACACACCCCACATGGCCGCACTCGTCGAGGAACTGCTGCGCCGCGACGGACCCATGCTCACCGCCATCCGGCGTTTCCCCCTCGAAGACCTGAAGATCGGCGAGCGAATCGTCCCCGCCGGCGAGACCGTCCTGCTCGCGATCGGCTCAGCCAACCGCGACCCGCAGTACATCACCAACCCCGACGACATCGACCTCGACCGGACCGCCAACGGACACCTCGGCTTCGGCCACGGACCGCACTACTGCCTCGGCGCCCCGCTCGCACGCATGGAAGTACGCACCGCCTTGTGGACCGCGATCCACCGACTGCCGAATCTCGCGCTCGCCATCCCTGAGAGCGAGCTGCCCTGGAAGCCAGACCACCGCCAGCACGCCGTCACCGCGCTGCCCGTCACCTTCACGGCACAGCCCGCCTGATGAGGAGAGCACAATGTCCGTCAAGCCCTCCATAATCGCCGCGATATCCGCGCCCCTGCTCGCCGTCGCCGCAGTCGCCGCCGTAGCAGGGGCCATCATCACCACACCCGACTCGACTACGAACTCCATATGCACAGCCGGCTTCCGCGAGGACTCGGCCCGCACCGGAAACCTGAGCGGTGCACAACTGGCGAACGCCCAGATCATCGCCCAGGTAGGCCTCAACATGGGCGTCCCGACCCCCGGCGAGGCGATCGCCATAGCCACCGCACTCCAAGAATCTAGCCTCCAGAACCTCAACTACGGAGACCGAGACAGCCTGGGGCTGTTCCAGCAACGCCCGTCCCAAGGCTGGGGCAGCCCCGCACAGATCCTCACCCCGACATATGCCGCCCAGCAGTTCTACAGCAGACTGCTCCAAGTCCCAGGCTGGCGCTCAATGTCCACCACCGACGCCGCCCAAGCCGTCCAGCGCAGCAGCTTCCCCGACGCCTACGCGAAATGGGAGGACGAGGCCCAGGCCCTCGCCGCCGCCTTCACCGGCGGCCGAAACTGCACGCCGGAGGATTCGAGCGACATCGCCGTCGCCACGGCGGCCGCCAACGCCGCCGGCTACCACATCCCGGCTGGCGTCCCCGCGCCCATAGTCGCAGCCATCAGCTTCGCCCTGGCGCAAGTCGGCAAGCCGTACATCTGGGGTGGAACCGGCCCCGACGGCTGGGACTGCTCTGGCCTGATGATGATGGCCTACCGCTCCGCAGGCATCGCGATCCCGCGCGGCAGCATCGCACAGTCCACCGTCGGCTCACCGGTCTACGACACCAACCAACTGCGGCCCGGCGACCTGCTGTTCGTCCCGGGATCGGACGGAACCGTCACGGCGCCAGGACACGTCGGTATGTACCTGGGCCAAGGGATCTTGGTGGAGGCACCGCACAGCGGGCTGACAGTCCAGTTGAGCTCATTGCAGGGTTATTGGAAGGACAATCTCGTCTCGATCCGCCGTGAGATTTAATGGCCTCTATTGCATCGAATGCAACGGAGGTGACCGACAAGCGGCAGGCTGACTTGGCTGGGGCGGCTCATCTGGATCCGGCTCCGCGGTCTTCGAAGCGATGCTGTCCGGGTGGGAACGGCAGCAACTGTCGCGGTTTCTGCGAGAGACGACGATCGGGCCGTGGCTGGGTCTGATCCGAAGGCTCTTCGAGTTCACCGGGCAGTACCCGTTGCAGTGGACGCCTGGGGAAGTTGAGGCGTTCACGGCTTCGTTGCGGTCGGGGGTCACGCCGAAGGCGTTCTCCACGGTGCGCGGGTATCAGATCACGTTGCGGAAGTTCCGCCGAAGCCTGGATGCCTAGAGGCCCTGTCTGTGTGATCGCGGCGTAGGTCAGCCCGCAGCCGCGCTGTCGGCGCTAACTGGTCTTGTCGAGGGCCCGGACCACGCCGACGCTTTCGTGGCGGACCGGATCGCCGACGGCGCCGACCACCTCAAGATCTTCATCGAGGACGGCACCGTGGCCAGCCGGCCCATGCCCACCATGTCCGAGGAAACGGTGGTCGCGCTGGTGGCCGCGGCACACGCCCGCGGCTTGCGCACCGCGGCTCACACCTGGACCCGGAACGCGACGCGGCAGGCCATCGCCTGCGGCGTCGACATCCTGGCCCACCCGCCGTCGGACGTCCCCTGCGACCAGGACCTGATCGAGGCCGCGGCCGCCGCGGGCAGCATCGTGGTGGCCACGCTGACCCCCCTGGCCGGGATGAGCCCGCATGCCCCGGAGTTCGAGCTGGCCCAGGACCCCAGGCTTCGGCCCTACGCCGATCCGGAATGGCTGGCGAGCCTGGACCGGATCCGCGCGATCGAACCCGGCCGCCGGATGGGGCCACTGGCGGTCCACACCTCCCACGCCGCCGACGCGTCCGTGCGGATGTTCCGGCTCGGGGTCCCGATCCTGGCCGGAACGGACGGCACCGGCGGGGACCACCCGACCACGCACGGCATCAGCTACCACGGCGAACTGGGCCTGCTGGTCGAAGCCGGCCTCACCCCGGCCGAGGCCCTGACCGCGGCGACAGCAGCCCCCGCGGACGCGTTCGGCCTGCACGACCGGGGCCGCATCGCCCCGGGACTGCGCGCCGACCTGCTGCTCGTCGACGGCGATCCCGTCAACGACATCACCGCGCTGCGCGGCATCACCACGATCTGGCGCGGCGGCGTCCCCGTCGACCGGTCCGCCCGGATACCCACACAGGAGTTGGTCTGATCATGAACGCCTCCGGCACCCCCGCCCACGCGGGCATCCACCACATCAAGCTGCCGGTCACCGACCTGGAACGCAGCACCCAGTGGTACCGCGACGTCCTCGGCGCCCGCCGACTCACCGACCTGGACCACCGCCGGCCCGACGGCACCCTGTTCGCAGTGATCCTCGACATCCCCGGAATCGCCGGACGCGTCGAACTGCGTCTGGACCCGGCGACCGCAGCCGCGCTGCGGGGCTACGACCTCCTCACCTTGACCGTCGAAGACCGACCCGCACTGGACGCCTGGATCGCTCACCTGGACGCCCGCGGCACCACCCACTCACCGCCGATCGTGGCGTTGGTGGGCTGGCTGCTGGTGGTCCCCGACCCCGACGGCCTGCGCCTGCGGTTCTACACCAAGCAGCCCCACGGCCTCGGCGAATCAGCCGTCGAATTCGACTCCCCCTGGCTCGGCACCGGCCCCATCACACCGGAGGCGACCGCCCAGCAGGACACCACCGTCTGCGCCGTCGCCACGCTCAAGGCCCTCCCCGGCCACGCAGACGAAGTACGAGACCTGATGCAGTCGGTGGCACAAGCCACCCGCCAAGAGGACGGCTGCCTCACCTACCTGATCCACCAGGCGAAGGACGAGCCGAACACGCTCGTGGTCTACGAGCAGTGGGCCAGCCCGGCCGCCATGGCCGCCCACCACAAGACCGCGCACATGCACGCGTTCAAGGAAGCCGCCGGATCCATCGTCGACTGGCCCCCGCAGGCACAACTACTCACGCCCGCCAACTGACCGAGCTACCCGCGCACCACCAACGACTCGTGCGTCCAGATACCCGACCGCCGTGTGCTGATCACAGGCGACCTGCTGTTCAACAGCGGCACGCCGTTTTGCGCTGATGGGCTCGATCACCGGCGCGATCAGCGTGTTGCAGGACGGATCGCGCCGTTTGCGCCCGGGCCATCGTTGGTCGGAAACCTGCGCCGTGCCCTGGCCAACGACCCGAACAACCAGGTGCGCAGCGCGGTCCGGGCCGCGCTGAAGAAGGTACCCGAACAATGAGCCCCGACGATCCCCACGTGCCGCTCAGCACCTACCGACAGCAGCCCCTCGACCTCGTGGCTCGGACGGCTCCCGCTGGATCTGGCTCATATTCCGGATGCTGTTGGTGATCTACGAGGTCTGGCGTTTTGTGGCGGTGACGTGTCTGATCCCGGGTTTGGTGCTTGGCTGGTAGTGCTGGGGCCGGTGCGAAGGGCCATGACTATATCTGCTGGGCGTGGGTTGGGGCGGCGGATTCCGGCGGAGACGGTACGGGCTGCGCGGGCGAGTAACCCGAAGGGCACGCCGGCGATGTGGATCCGGGATCGGCTGGACGGGCTGTTCACCGACGAAGACTTCGTGGACTGGTTCCCGGTCGATGGTCGTCCTGGGCTATCACCTGCGGTGTTGGCTTTGGTGTCGGTGCTGAAGTTCGCGGAGAACCTCACCGACCGGCAGGCGGCCTTTGCCGTGTCGTGCCGTATCGACTGGAAATACTGCCTGGGTATGTCGCTAGGTGCTCAGGGATTCGACTACTCGGTCCTGTCGGAGTTCCGGGATCGGTTGGCCGAAGGCGATCGTGCCGATCAGTTGCTGGCCTTTATGGTGGAGCGGCTGGTCGAAGCCGGGTTGTTGAAGACCCGTGGTCGGGTACGGACAGACTCTACGCACGTGCTGGCCGCAGTACGGACGCTGAACCGCCCTGAGCCGGTGGCCGAGACCCTGCGCGCGCGGCGCTGGAGGAGCTGGCTGTGGCCGCGGAGGCGTTCCTGCGCGGTGTGATCGACGCCGATTGGGGGCGGCGCTATGGGCGCCCGGTCCGCTACGACCGGCTACCGAAGGACAAAACCGAGTTGGCCGCGTTCGTGCTGCAGGTCGGCGCTGACGGTATGGCGGTCCTGGATGCGGTTCACGGCGACGATGCCCCACCGCAGCTTCGTAACCTCCCAGCCGTGCAGGTGCTGCGCAGAGTATGGATGCAGCAGTACTGGATCGATGATCAGGGGACCTTGGCCTGGCGGGGTCCGAAGGACACCAAGGAGAGGCTGTCGCGGCGAACCATGCCGCGCCGGGATGCCGGCCGGGCAGATGCCCAAGGCCGGCCGGATCCGGCAACCGCGCGGGTTCCCTGGGCCAGCGCGGAGATCGTCACGCCGCACGATCAGGAAGCCCGCTACTGCCAAAAGCTCACCGCATCCGGCCAGAAGTCGTGGATCGACTACCGCGACCACCAGAGGCGAGACGTGCGACGGCATCGGCGCGAACGTCATCGTGCGAGTGGTGACCACCCCCGCGCCGGTCCAGGACATCGATGCCCTAGACCGGATCCACGACGGCTTGACTCTGTCCGGGCTGCGTCCAACGGAGCACTTCGTCGACGCCAGCCACACAACCCCGACTGCGATCCGCGACGCCGCCGAGCACTACGCCATCGCACTAGTCGGGCCAGTCCGAGTCGATCCACAGACGGCCAAGCACCCAGGCTTCACCAAAGCCGACTTCACCATCGGCTGGGACACCCAGACCGTGACCTGCCCCAACGGTGTCGTCAGCCCACCGTGGAAGTCCACCAGCAGCGACGGACACCCAGCCATATCCGTACCGTTCCCGCGAGCGGACTGCCGCGCCTGCGCCGACCGGCTGGCCTGCCACGGCAACGCCGACGGCAAGGGCCGTCATCTGACCCTGCTGTCCCACCCTCTCCAGCAGATCCAGACCCGCACCCGCGCCGAGCAGGAAACCCCCGGGGAGGATGGACCGCTTCGCGATCCGAGCTGGCTGCGAGGCCACCGTCTCAGAAACCGTCCACGCCCACGGCCTGCGGCACTGCCGCTACCGAGGACTCGCCAAGACACACGTCCAACACGTCCTCACCGCCGCCGACACCAACATCATCCGCCTGTTCGCCTACGACCCACC
>NZ_JAACYW010000590.1 GCF_015356825.1 Catenulispora rubra
CCGGGGGCGGGAGCCGAAGCGGGTGCCGCTGCCTTCGTTCGATCCGCAGGGCGATATTCCGTGGCACCGGGTGCTCTTCTTCGAGGCCGACGGGCAGTTGGTGTGGGACCGGGCTTCGGGCGTGGACGCGTTGGATGCGTCCGGGGCGGGGCTGGCGCAGCGGACGCGGTTGTTGGCCGCTCCGTTCTTCGAGCCGCGCACTCCACATGTCTTTGCCGACGGCCGCTGGCAGCCTTGCGCTAGTACTTCCTCGTCCACCTCCGCTCTGGCGGCTGGCCCCGATCTGCGGGTTCTTACGTGGAACACGCTGTGGGACCGGTACGACAAGGAGCTCATCCGGACTGCCGAGCGTCGGCCGATGCTGCTCGCTGCGTTGCGTGACGCGGCCGTGGACGTGATCGCGTTGCAGGAGGCCGAGCCCGTGCTGGTGAAGATGCTGCTGGCCGAGGAGTGGGTACGCGCCGGGTGGACGCTCGGCGGCGATCCTCGGTCTTCGGACGTCGCGGAGAGCGGGTTGTTCCTGCTGAGCCGGCTGCCGGTGGTCGAGGCCGGGTGGCATGCGCTGGGGCGGTACAAGGCGGTCACGGCGTTGGTGGTGGGGGGCGGGGCCGGGCCGGTCGTCGTCGCCACGACGCACCTGAGCAGCGACCATTCGACGGACGGTGCGGGGTTGCGGCGCGAGCAACTCGGGCGGTTGGCCGACGGCCTGGGGGACGTCACGTCGGTGCCGGTGGTGCTTGTCGGCGACTTCAACGACGACAGCGAGGCGCCAGCCGCTCGGCTCGGGATGACGGACGCGTGGACGCAGGTTCACGGCGTGGCTGACGACACGGCGACGTTCGATCCGACGGCGAATCCGCTGGCCGCGGTGTCGTCGCTGACCGGGCAGGCCAAGCGCTTGGACCGGGTGCTGCTGCTCGGCGCCGAGGCTTCGGCGGCGCGGCTGGTCGGGGATGCTCCGGACTCGGGCGGCTTGTTCGTGTCCGACCACTACGGGATCAGTGCCGTGGTGACACCTCACGCCGCCACTGAAGCCGCTCCTGCCGCCACCCTCCCTCTTGCTGCGGCGCCGATCGACGCGACACCAACCGCCCGTACCGCCATCGCCTGGATCCTCCCGACCTCGACGTGGGACGCGATCCAGGAGGTCCGCCGCCGCCTGGACCCGCAGGTGCTGCGCTGGCCCCCGCACATAAACCTGCTGTTCGGCTTCATCCCCGAGTCGGAGTTCGACGCCGCACTCCCCCTGCTCAGCAAGGCCGCAGCCGCCACCGGCGCATTCGAGACGCAGCTGGCCGAGGTCCGCCACTTCACCCACCGCACCGACAGCACCCTGTGGCTCCACCCCACTGGCGCCGCCTGGCAGCAGCTGTACACGGCACTGGCCGAAGCCTTCCCCACCTGCCGCACCCGCGAGGCCTACACACCACACCTGACCATCGGCAAGGTCGCGGACCCAACACGCACGCCAGTAAAGATCGCCCCAACAACGGCCACCGTCACCGAGCTGGCACTCCTCTCACGCCGCGCCGACGGCCCCATGGAGGTGCGCGCAGTCATCGAGCTCGGCACCGGCGCGATTCGCTACACGGAGGACGAGGCTGATGCCGCCTCAACCGCCTTCCTCACCACCGACACCCCCGCCACGGCCACACCCTCGCACCCGTTCGGCCCCGGCGGCTGCCTGCTTCCGGCCACCGTGTCTCCCGCATCCGCCACCGCCGGCCTCGCTGCTAACCTCGCCGCCGACCATCCCGCCGCCATTCCCGGCACCGGCACCGGCCCGGCCGCCGCACCTCGGCCCGCGCTCGGCCTCGACTCCGCCTCTGCTCTCGTCGCAGGCACCGTCCCGGCCGCCACGCCCCTGCCCGAC
>NZ_JAACYW010000591.1 GCF_015356825.1 Catenulispora rubra
GAGTTGTTCTGGGCGGTGCGCGGGGCGGGGGCGGCTTTGGGGGTTGTGACAGCGTTCGAATTCGCTGCTCGGCCGGTGGGGGATGTGGTGTTCGGGCGGTTTGTTTATGACGGCGGCGCTGGTTTGGCTGGGGTGCTTGAGCGCTGGGGGGAGGTCGTGGAGAGCGCGCCGCGCGCGCTGACCAGCTTCTTGTATGCGGGTGGTGGCGGCCAGGTGCAGGTCATGGCGGTTTTCAACGGGGCGGATGACGCGGAGGCGATTGCTGCTTTGACGCCGCTGTTGGATGTGGGGCCGGTGGTGGGGCAGAGCGCGCAGCGGGTTCCGTATGCGGCGATCGTGCATGCGGACGACGCGCCGTATGAGGGCGGGAGTGTGCGGGGACCGTTGCTGAGCAATGGGTTCGCGGAGCATTTGACGCCGGCGTTGACACGTGAGGTCGCGGACGCGTTGCGGAGCGGGGTGACGCAGTTGCTGTCGATACGTGCTGTGGGTGGGGCGGTGAATGACGTCGCGGCGTCGGCGACGGCGTTCTCGCATCGGCACCAGAACTTCTCGGTCGCGGATATCGGGCGGCGGGAGGGCGAGTATCTGGCGTATTGGGATCGGATGCGCGAGCTCACGGAGGGGCTGTACATCAACTTCGAGACGGACACGCGGCCTGCGCGGCTGGTGGATGCGTTTTCCGGGGAGGCTTTGGGGCGGTTGCGGCGGGTCAAGGCGGAGTATGACCCGGAGGATGTGTTCGATCAGGCGATCGCGCTCGGGCCGCTCGGAGGGTTGGGCGCCGACGATGCGATGGTGAGTGCTGATCAGGCTGGGATCAGGTGAGGCTCAGGTGAGGTGATCCTCGGCCCAGTCGGCGACCTGCTCCAGGATCGGGACCAGTGCCTGGCCGGCCGGCGTGAGACCGTACTGCACGCCGGGCGGCCGGGCGTCGGTGACGCAGCGTTCGACGACGCCCGCCGCGGCCAGCTCGCCGAGCCGGTCGGAGAGCACGGAGTCGCTGATGGGACCGATGCGGCGCCGCAGGTCGGCGAAGCCCGCCGGTCCGGGCGCAAGGACGGCGACGATGAGGCCGTTCCACCGCTTGCCGAGCAGACCGAAGGCACGGCCGAGGGCACGTTCGCAGGCCGGCGCGTCGTGGTCGACGCGGGGGCGCGAGGTGGCCTTGGGCATGGGGTCAGTCTAGCTTGGCGGGGTGGAGGTACTACTTTTTTCGAAGTGGGGCGGCCAGGGCAGGGGCACGGTGCTGACGGCGGGGCTAGGGATCGGCTGGCGGTGGGTTGCTGGATGCGGGTTGCTCGATGCGTTGAGGGGCCAGTTATCTGGCGGAACTGGTAGACGCGCTGGCGAATGAGCTGACCGGTGAGCGGATCGGGCGGCAGGGCGGCAGGCAGATCGGCCGGGCAGCAAATCAGCAAGTGAGCATGTCGGACCGAAGACTGGTTAGTGCCCAGCCGGAGCACGAGCGGGCAGCTCGCGCGCCCCAGCCGCCGGCATTCGCCGAGGTGGCGCCCCTGCGGGCCGATATGATCCTTGCGCACTGTCTGCTGAGATCTGGAGTCCCGTTGTGAACGTCGCCTGTGGTGGGTTGGCGGGCGGATCGGTGTGTTGAGCTCCGGGGTGGGGACCGGGATCGCGGTTGTCCTGTTGTTCGTCGTGCTGGTCTTTGCCGTGGTGCGGCCTCGGGGGTGGCCGGAGGCTGCGGCGGCGGTGCCGGCGGCGGGGGTTGTCGTCGCGGTGGGGGCTGTGGAGCCGCGGGCTGCTTGGGCTGAGGTCACGGCGTTGGCGCCGACCGTGGGGTTCCTTGCCGCGGTGTTGGTGCTGGCGCAGCTGTGTGCTGATGACGGGCTCTTCGCGGCGGCGGGGGCGG
>NZ_JAACYW010000592.1 GCF_015356825.1 Catenulispora rubra
GGGTGGGGATTTCGGTGGGGTCGGCCGGATCGACCGCATCGACCGACGCCTCAACCGCAACACCATCGCCGAAAGCACGCACATCAACAGGCTTGCCCGCCGAGCCGTGACCAGCAAGCCCAGCGCCCGAGCGCACCGAACCATCCGCCGACGCTCCAGCCTCGGCCGGAGCGCCATCGCCGACACCGGGTGCCTCGACAGGCTTGCCCGCCGAACCGCCGACCGCGAGAGCAGCACCATCGCTCGCCGAACTACGAGCAGCAAGCTCATCGGCGGAGCGCGCCGAAGCATCTGTCGGCACGCCAGTCTCGGTCGCAGCACCATTGGCCGCAGCAAGCACCTCGGCGGGCTTGCTCGCCGAGCCGCGACCAGCCAGCGCGCCGCGCGAGTCTGCCGAAGCGTCTGTCAGCGCCTCGCCCTCGCCCTCGGCCGCGGCGAGTGCGCGGCCGGCTGTCTTGCCGGTCCGGCGGTCGTAGGCGGAACCGCTACTCTGGCTGACCATGCGCGTCCTGATCTTCGGCACTTACGATGTGGCGGCGCACCCCCGGGTGGGGGTCATCGCTGAGGGGTTGCGGGGTGCGGGTCATGAGGTCCGCGAGTGTGACGCGCCTCTTGGTTTCGATACTGCGGCGCGGGTCAGGATGCTGGCGCAGCCTTGGCGGGTGCCCGCTTTGGGGGTGCGGCTGGCGCGGTGTTGGGCGCGCCTGACGCTGCGGGCGTTGCGGGGGCCTCGGCCCGATGTGGTGGTGGTCGGGTACCTGGGGCACTTCGACGTGCATCTGGCGCGGCTGCTTTTCGGGCGTCGGCGGGTGGTGCTCGATCATCTCATCGGGGCCGCCGACACCGCCCGGGACCGGCAGGTGGGCCACGGGGTGCGGCAGCCGCTGCTGCGGGCGATCGACGCGGCCGCGTTGGGCGCCGCGCGCGTCGTGGTGGTCGACACCGAGGAACACCGGGAGACCCTGCCCGCCAAGTACCGGGAGCATGCGGTGGTGGTGCCCGTCGGTGCTCCGGACGAGTGGTTCGTGGCGGAGCCGGCGGCGGCGGAGGGTCCGCTGCGGGTGGTGTTCTACGGCCTGTTCACGCCGCTTCAGGGGGCCGCGACGATCGGCAGTGCGATCGCCCGCCTCGCCGACCAGCCGATCGTGTTCACGATGGTCGGCGGCGGCCAGGACAAGGCCGAGACGGTGCGCAACGCCGGCGACGCCGCGAACGTCACCTGGCACGACTGGGTCCCCGCCGCGGACCTGCCCCGGCTGGTCGCCGCGCACGATGTCTGCCTCGGCATCTTCGGCACCGGCCCCAAGGCCCTGCGCGTGGTGCCGAACAAGGTCTACCAGGGCGCCGCGGCCGGCTGCGCGATCGTCACGTCGGACACCCCGCCCCAGCGCCGCGCGCTGGTCGGAGCGGCCCGGCACGTCCCGCCCGGCGACGCCCCAGCCCTGGCCGACGCCCTCGCCGACCTGGCCGCGCACCCCGACGAGCTGCACCGGCTGAAGAAGGCGTCGAGCACGGCCGCCCACGACCACTTCACGCCCGCGAAGGTGGTCGAGCCGCTGCTGGAGAAGCTGGACGAGCTGGGTTTCGGACACTGAGACGGCGAAGCAAAAAACCGAGCACCAGAACGCAACAACCCGGCCACGCCCGGCCTCGGGTGCCGGGCCGCCGAAGCGAAAACCAGAACACCAGAGCACACCTGCGAAACCAGAACCGCCGAGCCGCGAGCCCGAATCGCGAACCGACGCTTCACACACCCGGGTCCTCCCGTACGTCAGGCCCCCGCGCGTCGCCGCTCCCGAGATCCGGTGCCACGATGTCCGCCGCCACGATCTCAGCCGCGACCACCGACACCGACCCCACCGACCCCCCACC
>NZ_JAACYW010000593.1 GCF_015356825.1 Catenulispora rubra
CCCCCCAACTCACCCCACACGCCGCCACTCCTGCTCTGCCCCCGGCTCTCCACCCAGACGGCATGGTGCTGATCACCGGCGGTACCGGCACCCTCGGTGCGCTGGTCGCCCGCCACTACGTCACCACCCGTGGCGCCCGACACCTGCTGCTCACCAGCCGCCGCGGACCAGATGCCCCCGGTGCGACAGACCTGGCCGCTGAACTCACCGCTCTAGGCGCCACCGTCACCATCACCGCGTGTGACACCAGCGACCCTGACCAGCTCGCGAGCCTCCTGGACGCCATCCCGGCCGACCATCCGCTCACCGCTGTGGTGCATGCCGCCGGTCACCTGGCCGATGCCACCTTCGCCAACCAGACCCCGGACACTCTTCACAGTGTTCTGGCGGCCAAGGTCGACAGCGCCTGGAACCTGCACGCCTACCTCACCTGGCGTGAGATCCATCTGGCCGAGTTCACGTTGTTCTCCTCCATCGCCGGCATCCTGGGCAACCCCGGCCAAGCCAACTACGCCGCCGCCAACACCTACCTGGACGCCCTGGCCCACCACCGCCACACCCACCACCCCGACCAACCCACCCACTCCCTGGCCTGGGGACTATGGGACACCACCACCGGCATGACACAAAGCCTCAATATCGCGGGGCGCGGGCGGATCTCCGGTTCGGGTATCAGCGGCCTGGCCGTCGACCGTGCGCTCGACCTGCTCGACACGGCCGGGACCAGCGTGGAGCCGGCGCTCGCTCCAGTCGCGTTCGACCTGACGGTCCTGCGCCGCCGGGCCGAGTCCGGGGCGCTTCCCGACATGCTGAGCGGGCTGATCCCATCCGCCGCGTCCGTACGTAGGCAATCGCGCCGCGCCGCCACCGCGGATGGCCCAGCCACGTCCTCCTCCGCTGCCGCTGTGTTCGCCGCGCGGCTGGCCGAGGTCGGCGAGCCGGCCCGGGAGCAGTGGCTGGTCGACGTGGTGCGGGCCGAGGTCGCAGCCGTGCTCGGATACCCGGCGGGCTCCGCCGTGGACTCCGTCCCCGCGGACCGGGCTTTCAAGGATCTGGGGTTCGACTCGCTGACCTCGGTCGAGCTCCGGAACCGGATCAACTCGGTCACCGGCCTCCGGCTGCCGACGAGCCTGGTCTTCGACCACCCCACCCCTCGCGAGCTGGCACGTCGTGTCGGCGCCGACACGCGGGGAACGCTTGGCAAGGCTCTGGTTCGGGAGCCTGCTCGCCGAGCGGTCGCCGCGGTGGGTGTGGATGAGCCGTTGGCGGTGGTGGGTATGGCGTGTCGGTTCCCGGGGGGTGTGGGATCTCCAGAGGATCTGTGGACTTTGGTGCTCGGGGAGCGGGATGCGGTGGGGGCGTTTCCTGTGGATCGTGGGTGGGATGTGCGGGGTCTTTACGATCCGGATCCGGATCGTATAGGGCACTCGTATACGCGTTCGGGCGGGTTTCTGTGTGACGCTGGCGGGTTTGATGCGGAGTTTTTCGGGATCAGTCCGCGTGAGGCGTTGGCGATGGATCCGCAGCAGCGGTTGTTGTTGGAGACGGCGTGGGAGGCGGTGGAGCGGGCAGGGCTGGATCCGGCAGCATTGCGCGGCACTCGCACTGGAGTCTTCACCGGCATCATGTACGACGAATACGGAGTGCGCTTTTCCCGGGCACCTGACGGCCTCGAAGGTCAAATGCTCGTAGGAAACGCACGTAGTGTCGCGTCGGGTCGTATTTCGTATGTGTTGGGGTTGGAGGGTCCTGCGGTTTCGGTGGATACCGCGTGTTCGTCGTCGTTGGTGGCGTTGCATTTGGCGGGTCAGGCTCTGCGGGCTGGGGAGTGTGATCTGGCGCTGGCTGG
>NZ_JAACYW010000594.1 GCF_015356825.1 Catenulispora rubra
ACAGCCCAAAGCCACCACCGATCGAGCCCCGCCGCCGCAACACCGGGCTCGTGCTGCTGATCGCCGCAGGTGCGACCGCGTTGGCGGCAGGCGTCGCATGGGGCGTCGCGACCGCGCCCAAGAAGGCCGCACAGTCGGCGAACGCCGGGCCCGTCGTCACCGTCCCGACCTTCACCGGCACGAAGCTGTCCGACTACCAGGTCACCGGTGCCAAGGCAGCCGCGTCCGGGACCGACGTCACGGTGACGTGGTCCGCGCCGCGCGTGACCGCAGGTGTGCAGAGCTACATCGTCGTGGTGAACCTGCACAACCAGTCCGTGCAGAGCGCGACCGTCGCCGGCCAGACGCTCACCGCCAGCTTCAAGGGCCTCACACCCTCGACCACCTACTGCGTCAGCGTCGTGACCTACGCCGTCGCGCCCGGCGACTCCGGTCCGCACACCGCGCCGCCGCAGCAGTGCGCGCTCGTGACCACGCCCGGGCCGACGAACCCCGACTCGCCCGGCGGATCGTCGTCCAGCCGCGCCGTGACCTAACTCCTCACCCCGCCGGCGGCCGCCAAGGCGTCTGCACCAACAGATTCCCCCGATTCCGCCGCACCAGAATCCCCCGCCCCGGCGGCTGCGCCACCGCGCTCACCGTCCCGATCAGCGGCCCGTCCTCGCGCCCGCCGGACAGCAGCAGCCCCGGCGTCGCCAGCTCCCGCAGGGCCCTGATCACCGGGTCCGTCATCGTCCGCGCCGCCCCCGACGACGTGCGCGCCACGATCAGGTGCAGCCCGATGTCCCGGCTGTGGGGCAGCAGTTCCACCAGCGGCAGCATCGGGTTCGCCGCCGACGTGGCCACCAGGTCGTAGTCGTCCACCACGATGTACAGGTCCGCCCCGCTCCACCAGCTCCGCTCCCGCAGCTGCGCCGGCGACACCTCCGGGCCCGGCAGCCGGCCGCGCAGCACCTGCGCCAGATCCCGGATCGTCGTCTCGGCGACCGTCGGCGACCCCGCGTACGCGATCAGGTGCGGCTCGCCGATCGCCTCCAACAGCGCGCGCCGGTAATCGACCATCACGATCCGCGCCTGCTCCGCCTCGTACCCGCGCACCAGCGAGTCCGCGAGGTGCCGCAGCACCGACGACTTCCCCGACGTGCTCTCGCCGAACACGATGAAGTGCGGATCCACCGCGAAGTCCACCATCACCGGCGCGAGGCCGTCCTCCCCCAGCCCGAGCGCCACCCCGGACGTCTCGGAGTCGCGCGGACGCCCCGCGAAAAGCCCCTCCGGCGTCAGCTCCCGAGGCAGCAACCGCACCTCGGGCGCCACCGCCCCCGGCCACGCCGCCTTCGACGCCTGCACCAGGGCCCGCAGCCCCTCGCCGACCCCCTCGTCATCGGTCCGGCCGTCGATCCGGGGCATCGCCGCCAGAAAGTGCAGCCGGTCCGTGGTCACGCCGCGCCCCGGCATCGCCGCCGGCACGTCCGCCGCGACCTGCCGCGACATCTCCGACTCGAAAGGCTCGCCGAGCCGCAGCTCCAGCCGCGTCGCCAAGCTCTCCTTCAACGCCTGCCGGATATCGGCCCACCGGTTCGTGGCCACCACCACGTGCACCCCGTACGCCAACCCCCGCGCGGCCAGCCGCGTGATCGTCTGCTCCAGCGCCTCGTACTCCTGCCGCAGCTGGTTCCAGCCGTCCACGACCAGGAACACGTCCCCATACCCGTCCGCGACCGCCGACCCCTCCCGAACCGCCCGCCGATACGCCGCCATCGAGTCGATCCCGTGCAGCGAGAACGCCGCCTCCCGCCCCTCCACCAGCGCCGAGACCTCGGCGACCTGTCCCTTATACACAT
>NZ_JAACYW010000595.1 GCF_015356825.1 Catenulispora rubra
CCAGTCCGACTCGCTCCCGCAGTCCCACCAGGCCCCAGCCGCCGCCGGAGTCCGACAGTGGTGTTGAAGTCCTCGTCGAGGCCTCGTTCTGCACCGTCAGTGTGAGCGTGTCGGCGCCGACCGCCAGCCGTACCGCGACCGCCGCGCCTGGCGCGTGCTTGCGCGCGTTCGTCAGTGCCTCCTGCGCCACGCGCTGGAGTGTTTGCGCCGTCTCCACCGCCAGGTCCGGGACCGGGCCGTCGATCACCTCGAACGTTGCCGGCCAGCCGGTGTCCTCCGCGTAGTCCGCCGCCAGCACCGCCAGTGTCTCCTCCGGGGGCTTCACGTCCTCGCGGAGCGCCGCCACTGCGCGGCGGACCTCCGACAGGCCGTCGCGGGCTAGGCGGCGGGCGCGGATCACCATCGTGTGGGCGCGGTCCAGGTCTGCGCCGTCGGTCATCAGGGCGTCGGCGGCTTCCAGTTGGATCGCCAGGCCGGACAGGGAGTGCGCCAGGACGTCGTGCACGTCGCGGGCGATGCGCCCGCGTTCGGCCAGGGCTGCCGCGTGGGCCTGTTCGGTGTTGGCGCGGCGTGTCATCAGCAGGAGGTCCTGCGCGCGTTCCAGCGCTAGTCGGCGGGAGCGGCGTGCGTCGCCGAAGACGTAGCCGCCGGCTGTTACCGCGACGAGCCATGGGAACTGGCTTCCGTCGTTCGCGAGCACTGCGGTGATGGCGCCGATCACGATGGCCGCGATCCCGACGTACAGCGCCGTGGCCCGTGCTTCGGTCATGGCCTGCAGGTACATCACGCTCATGAAGATGTACGTCAGCCCCGACGGCTCGGCCAGGCCTGGGCCGGCCAGCACCGCGCCGCACAGCGCGATCACCGCGACGGCGGGCACCAGTGCCGGCACGCGCCGTACCGCCGAGACCGACCACACGACGCCCGCCAGCGCCGCGACCGCGCCGAAGGCCCAGGCGGCGGGGCGGTGGCTGTGCGCGATGGTGAACGACACGCCGCCGATGGCCACCAGCCGCAGCACGACGGCGATGACAGGCTGGCGCTCCGTCCACCGCCGCAGGTCGGGGAAGTCCTCCGCGCCGCTGCTCATGATGAGGTCAGTGTGCCCGTCCGACGGTGCGCGAAGCACGTCGGCCACGTCGGCCATCGCGGCCACGTCGAGGCGGCTCAGGGCCTCGCTCCAGCTCCGAGCCTGGCTGGTGGCCCACGCCACGGCGCCGGCGGTGCGGCTGGCGGCGCGGCTGGTGCGGCTGGTGCGAGCAGCCAGCCCGGCACTCACGGCCGCGCCAGCACCGGGATCCCGCTGGCGTGCGCCCGCGGCACCACGATCAGCGACTCGGCGGCCAGCGACAGGCCGAACATGAGCATCGTCGAGGAGCTCATCGCCGACTTGCCGGCGCCGGCGCCGACCGCGGCCATCTCCAGGCCGAAGCGCAGGGCGAAGGACCCGAGCCACAGCAGGATCGTGATCGGCCGGTAGCGGGCCCACAGCACACCCTCGCGCTCGTACAGGTGGATCGAGGTGCCGCGGATCAGGCCGATCGCGACCGACACGGCCGCCTGGATCCCGAGCCACACCTGGTCGGTGTGCGTGAGCGTGCCGCTCTTCTGCAGGATGACGAAGCCGTAGACGGCCAGCACGCCCGGCATGACGACCGAGCGCCGGGTGTCGACCGGACGTCCGGCCAGACGCTTCCCGATGACCAGCGCGGCGACCGCGACGATGAGGACGATCTGCAGGATGTTCATGTCTTCGACGGTAGGGATTTCGCGGCTTCCCCAGATCGGAGCGGGGGTGGAGACCGGGGTGGAGATTCCGGCGCGGTCCCTCCCCACCC
>NZ_JAACYW010000596.1 GCF_015356825.1 Catenulispora rubra
CAAGATCGGGTAGTTAAGGGTTTGTGGCCGGTGTCAAGGCTTGTTGTGGGGTGATGGTGTAGGTGCCGGGTGCGGTTTTGGTGATGTGGCCGCGGTGGGCGGCGGTGTTGAGGGCGACGCCGAAGACGTTGAGTGCGGTGCGGCCGGTGATGCCCAGGGCGCGGGCGATGGCGCGGCCGGAGTGGGGTGTGCCGGGTGTGGTGTGCAGGATGGCCAGGGCGTTGATCATGTGTTGGGTCATGGCCGGGTGTTGGTTGTGTAGGGCGTGGATCAGGGCTGGGTCCGGTGTCGGGGTTTGTGGTCTTGGTGGTGGCTGGATGTGTGTGTCGATGTCGGTGATGGGGGTGCCGGTTGCCGGGCGGGGGTCGTCGGGTCGGTGTTTGGGGTAGCGGGAGCCGGGTTGTTTGAGTACGCGGGCGGCGATGCGGGGCCGGCGGGGATCTAGCGGCTGGTCCAGGACGGCTGTGGCGATGGTGCCGAGCAGCGGGTCGGGGGGTCCGGCGATGTTTTCGGCGCGGATGACGCTGTCGCGGGCGGTGTTCAAGGCGACGGTGAAGCTGCACCGGTCCGGGTCGAAGCCGGGCCGGGTGCCGGCGGCGTCGGTCATGGTGGTGGCCAGGATCTGCCACAGGCAGGCCAGGGCCCACATCTCCTGGGTGATGCCGGAGGGGTCGTGCGAGCGCAGCACGGTGCGGCCGGTGAGGGTGTGGCGCAGCCCGAAGAAGCAGGTCTCGATCTCCCAGCGCTGGTGGTAGACCTCCACCAGGGTCTTTGCCGGATGGGTGCGGTGATCGGTCAGCGAGGTCAGCAGGCGCCAGCGGCCGGTCACCACGGTGCCGTCGGCGCCGGTGACGCTGATGTGCGCATCGATCACCCGCAGCCTCAGATCGCCGATGCGGGTCAGGAACGAACCATCGGGCAGCACAGCCAGCACCGCGGGCTTGCGCACGCTGTTGGCCCGGATGAGGAACTGCGCCCCGCGTCCGGCAACAGCAGCCATGACCTTGTCGGCGTCGAAGGCCGCATCGGCCAGCAGCAGCATCGTGGCATCCAACCGGGCCCACAACGCAGCAGCGGCGGTGATCTCCCCCACCGACAACGCCGTCACCGTCGCGCCCAGCAAGGCCCGGGTGCCGCACTCGGCCAACGCCAGCAGCTGCACCCCCGGCCAGCCGTCATTACCCGACCGGCGCCGCCCGATCCGGAACACCGCCCGGTTCCGCGGGCTGTCCGGGGCCTTGAACGAGGAACACCCGTCCACAGCCACCATCCGCAGCCCCCGATAGCGACAGCCCGGCATCCCCGGCCACGAGGTCGGACCGGCCAGATGCTCGAACAACGACCTCATCGGCGCCACCGACACCCGGCGCCGCAGATCCCGCAACGCCTTACCCGACGGCCGCGGCACCGTGACACCCGCAACACCCCGCAACCCCCCGACCAGCCTGGACCACACCCCGACCAGACCCACCTGCGGGAACAACACCATCGCCAACACCAGATACACACCCACCCGCGACGGCAGCATCCGAACCCTGCGCTGCACACACCCAGTGTCAGCCAACACCGCATCCACCAGCTCGAACGGCACCAACGCCGTCAACTCACCCAGATGCCCCGCCGCAAACAACCCCGGCGCCACCTGCATGGTGCGATCGACACTGACCATGGCAGACTCACACACGACGAGACCTCCGAAACCAGGGTTCCTAGACAGTCCCGATGTATCAGAGGTCTCGTTTCACATACCAACCAGCAGTTCAGGGCCTTGACACCCACCCCAAACCCTTAACTACCCGCTCTTG
>NZ_JAACYW010000597.1 GCF_015356825.1 Catenulispora rubra
ACCCACAGCACCCTCCCCCGAGCCGCCACGCGCTCCCCGATCCGCTTCCCCGCCTCGGCGACCGACATCGGCTCCAGCCTCCGGCCGTCCCGCAGCCGGATCGCCACCGCCCCCGCAGCGGCCTCCCGGCCCCCGATCACCGCCTGGTACGGCACCAGCCGCGCCTCCCGGATCCGCGCCCCGAGGCTCCCACGCTCCGGGTCCAGCACCTCCGAGCGCAGCCCGAGGTCCAGGCACAGTTCGTGGAACTCCCGCGCGGCACCCGCCTCGTCCTCCCCGACCGGCAGCACCGCCACCTGCACCGGGGCCAGCCAGGCCGGGAACGCCCCGCCGTGCTGCTCGATCAGGTGCGCCATCACCCGCTCCAGGCTGCCCACGATGCTCCGGTGCACCATCACCGGCCGGTGCCGCGCCCCGTCGGCGCCGATGTACTCCAGCCCGAACTGCTCCGGCTGGTGGAAGTCGATCTGCACGGTCGACAGGGTCGACTCGCGCCCGGCCGGGTCGGCGATCTGCACGTCGATCTTCGGCCCGTAGAACGCCGCCTCGCCCTCGGCCTCCTCGTACTCCAGCCCCGAGGCGTCCAGCACCTCGCGCAGCATCCGGGTGGCCCGCTCCCACATCTCGGGCTTGTCGACGTACTTCCCGCCCGGCCCCGGCAGCGACAGCCGGAACCGCGCGGCCTCGATCCCGAGCGCCTCGTAGGCGTCCCGGATCAGCCGCAAGGCGGCCTGCGCCTCGGCCGGGACCTGGTCCAGGGTGCAGAAGATGTGCGCGTCGTTCAGGGTGATGGCCCGCACCCGGGTCAGCCCGCCGAGCGCCCCGGACATCTCCGAGCGGTACATGCCGCCGATCTCGGCCATCCGCAACGGCAGTTCGCGGTAGCTGTGCGCGCGGGAGCGGTAGATCAGCGCGTGGGTCGGACACAGGCTCGGCCGCAGCACCACCTGCTCGGCGCCCAGGTCCATCGGCGGGAACATGTCGTCGCTGTAGTGCTGCCAGTGGCCGGAGATCTCGTAGAGCTCACGCTTGCCGAGCACCGGCGAGTACACGTGCTGATATCCGGCGCGGCGCTCGACGGAGCGGATGTACTCCTCGACGGTGTGGCGTACGACCGCGCCGTCCGGGAGCCAGTACGGCAGCCCGGCGCCGATCAGCGGATCGGTGTCGAACAGCCCGAGCTCGCGGCCGAGCCTGCGGTGGTCGTGCTGGATCTCGTGCTGGATCTCGTGCTGGACCTCGCTCATGGGACCTCTCCTCGCTCGCGTCAGATGGGAGGGGCGAGGTCCCGGGAGAACGACGAAGCCCCGGGGCACTCGCCCCGGGGCTTCGTTTGCTGGTTCAGGAATCAGCGCGCCGGGACGGTGTCCGGCGTCGTCGTCTGCATGGCGCGCTTCATGTGATCAACGGTAGCAGATCTCACGCCGACGACACGTCCCTGCGTTGCACGCCGACCAGCCCCGCGACGGTCAGCACCGCGGCGACCGCCGTCATCCACACCAGCGGCGCCCAGTGGAACGCCCCGCCGGGCACCTTCGGGATGTGCGTGTACGGCGTCAGGTCCAGGAACCACTGCCCGGTGTTGATCAACGGCCCCAGATACGCGATGAACACCAGCACGCCGTACACCCCGTACGCCGCCGACGTCCACTTCGGCACCAGCCCGAACAGCGCCACCGCGGCCGCCGCGATGATCCACAGCGCCGGCGTGGTGACCAGCCCGGCCTTCACCATCTGCCCGACGTAGCCCCAGAAGTCGCCGAGCAC
>NZ_JAACYW010000598.1 GCF_015356825.1 Catenulispora rubra
CCCGAACCCGGCGCCCGAGCCCCGAACCCGGCGCCCGAGCCCCGAACCCGGGGTCCGGGCCCGGCGCCCCGGACCCCGCGCCTCAGCCGGCGTGCTCCGCCATCCACGCCTCGATGTCGTCGGGTTCGCGCGGCAGGGCCTGCGACATCAGTACTGCGCCGTCGGCGGTGATCAGCAGGTCGTCCTCGATGCGGATGCCGATGCCGCGGAGTTCGGGGGGCAGGGTCAGGTCGTCGGGTTGGAGGTACAGGCCGGGCTCGACGGTGAGGACGTTGCCGGCTGACAGGGTGCCGTCGACGTACTCCTCGGCGCGGGCTTTGGCGCAGTCGTGTACGTCGATGCCGAGCATGTGGCCGCTGCCGCAGAGGGTGTAGCGCCGGTAGAGGCCGACTTCGGGGTCCATCGCCTCTTCCAGCGACACCTTCAGGACGCCCATGTCGATCAGGCCGGTGGCGATGGTGCGCATGGCGGCCCAGTGGAAGTCGCGGAACTTCGCGCCGGCGCGCAGGGTTGCGATGCCGGCGTTCTGTGCCGAGAGCACCAGGTTGTACAGGTCGCGCTGGAGTGGGGTGAAGGTGCCGGAGATCGGGAGGGTGCGGGTGATGTCGGCGGTGTAGAGGCTGTCGACCTCGACGCCGGCGTCGAGCAGGAGCAGCTCGCCGGCGTTCAGGGTGCCGGTGTTCGCCGTCCAGTGCAGGACGCAGGCGTGGGCGCCGCCGCCGACGATGGTGTTGTAGCCCACGTCGTTGCCCTCGATGCGGGCGCGGTTGTTGAAGGCTCCTTCGACCCAGCGTTCGCCGCGCGGCTTGCCGACGACGGTGGGCAGGATCCGTGCTACGTCCTGGAAGCCCAGGGTGGTGGCGTCCACGGCGGCCTGGAGTTGCTCGACCTCCCACGCGTCCTTCACTAGGCGGAGCTCTGACAGGTAGGCGGTGAACTCGGCGTCGGCTTCGGGGCGTCCGGCGACCAGGGTGTCCACGCGTGGGTCGACGCCGCGCAGTACGCGGGTGGGGACCGAGGCGCCGGAGAGCTTGTCTGCGAGGCGGTTCAGGTTCTCCGTCGCGACGCCGTAGAGCTCCGAGCTCTCGCTGAGTGAGGGGCGGCGGCCCTCCCACATCTCGCCGAGGCGGCGGTCGCGGAAGGCCTCGCCGTTGTCGCGGGAGGAGCGGTCGTGGGCGAACAGGATCGCGTCGTGGCCGGAGCCGTTGGGCTCGAAGATGAGTACGCCTTCGAGGAGCTGGCTGCCGGTCAGGTGGACGAAGGCGCTGTGTGCGCGGTAGTGCCAGAAGGTGTCGTTGCTGCGCAGCTTCTCCGTGCCGGCGGGCACGATCAGGCGCTCGCCGGGGAAGCGGGCCGAGACGGCCTCGCGGCGGCGGCCGGTCCATGCCGAGGCCGGCACCGGGCCCAGGTCCGGCAGCGGCGAGGGCGCCCACTGCGTGGCCATGAACGCGGCGAGGGCGTCGGTGACCGGCAGGTCGTGGCTGCCGGTGGCGAACTTCGACAGGTTCGGGTCGCTGGACACTGCGGCGGCTCCTTGAGTGCGAAGGGTCGGGATGTTGCGGAGGGTCGGGACGCGCGGCGCGGGGCGGCGCGCCTGCGGGTTCCGCAGTGTGCAATGTTACATTCCACGGCGCGGTCCGGTAACCCCCGCGGGGGTGGGGTGAACGCTACTTGCTGTTCACGCCGCGCGACCGGATGCAGACGGTGCTGCGGTGGGTGTCGGACGTGATGCCGTTGTCCTACGCCTGTCTCTTATA
>NZ_JAACYW010000599.1 GCF_015356825.1 Catenulispora rubra
CGGCGGGGGCCGGGGGGTCGGTCCACACAGCAGGACGGCAGGACAGCTAGGCACCAGGGCAGCGGGACACGCCGCCTCTCCGACGGTCACGGGGCCGTACGGCGGGGCGGCGTTGTCGTGCGTCGCGGCCGGTTCGTCGGCGGAGCGGGCACCGACAGCGCCGATTCGCATCAGTGTTCTGCCCGACAGCCCTCGACCAACCCTCGATCAGCCTCGACCAGCCCTCGACTTTGGTCACCCTTGCTTCCGCGCCCCGGCCAGGTCGCGCCGCCCAGCGCTGCGCCGTCCGGGGGTGACCCGGCATGGAGCCCGATTCCCGACGGTAAGACGACCTTCGGATCATCGCAGGAATCTGTCCTGCTCCAGACCGAGGGAAGTGAACGGGATGCAATGTCATAAACCCGGGCACCGTGCCTCCGCACGGTGCGTTTCCGCACTGCTGGCCGCCGGTGCGCTGCTGGCTGCCGCCGCCGACCACCTCGGGGGCACCGCGGTCCGGCCGGCGATCCGGACGGCGGCGCTCGACGTGCCCTCCGTGCCGATTCCGGCGCCGCTGCCCGACGTGCCGAACGCCGTAGGTGCCCCGGTGCGACCGGCCCCGGCGGAGGCTGATCCGCCGACACCGGCGTCAGCGCCACAACCCGCCACCCGGGGCTCGCAGCCGGCACGTCCCGCAAGCCGTGCCGCCAAGACCCCCGCCGGGCATCAGAGCGCGCCGACGGCCCGCCCGAAGCCCGCGTCGCAGTCCCGTCCGGCCGCGCGCCGCCCGGCCCCGGACCGGCACGCCAACTCCTACCTGCTGGCCCACCTGCCGCCGGCGAAGAACAAGAACGCGGCCGCCGCGGTCCACGAGGCGCTGTCCCTGCTCGGCGTCCCCTACCGCTGGGGCGGCACCACCCGCGCCGGCGGCTTCGACTGCTCCGGCTTCACCCAGCACGTCTGGGCGGCGGCCGGCGTCAAGATCCCGCGCACCGTACGCGCCCAGGCGCACGCCGGAACGCAGATCCCGCTGAGCAAGGTCGAGCCGGGCGACCTCGTGGTCTTCTACCCGACGCAGCACCACGTCGGCGTGTACGTCGGCAACGGCCTGGTGCTCGACTCCCCGCACTCCGGCTCCTGGGTGCGTCCCGACCCGGTGCGCTCCATGCCGGTCTCGGTCGTGGTGCGGGTGCACGCCTGAGCGGAAGCGGACGCGGCGAACAGGGCTGATCTCGGCGGCGGTCATGGCCGCCGAGAAAGCCCCGCCGCCACAATGGACACCATGACTACAGCCGTGGACCGCGCCTACCGCGACCTGAGCCCCCTGGACGTCAGAATCCAGACCCACCGCCGGTACAGCGAAGCAGCCCACGACGTCGAGGCGGACGTCCTCACGGCAGCCGCGATCACAGCCGCCGGTCCGCCACGCCCACGTTCGGCCCAACTTTCCTGCGATTTCCCGCCCCGGATGTTGACCGCCGGCGGCCGGGCGGCGCATCCTGAGCGAGATCCGTTGGCGCGCGCTACCTATTTAGGGTGGTTAGCCCCCTTGGTAGGGCGGGGCCCTAAGTGGCGCCGTGTGATGATCTGACTAAGAGCGACCGAGGATAGGCGTTACTTCAGGCGTCGAGTGGTGGGTCGTGTGTCCCATCGGTAGCGGGTGCGGGCTTCCCGGATGAGGGCACGGACGGTGACGAACGCGGCGGCGAGGTAGAGGTAGAAGTCGACGACCCGGCCGTCGCGTT
>NZ_JAACYW010000006.1 GCF_015356825.1 Catenulispora rubra
CGCGTAGTGCCCACGCCGTGGCCGCCAGGGCTGGTCGGCCGGGACGAGCTGGCTCGGCGGCCGCACTGGCCGGGGCGGTCGCGGTGCTGGCGCGGCGAGTTCTTCCCAACCTAACACTTGCTTGGTAGGCTCCGAGCGTGCCCCTGACCATCGACCTCACCGGCCACGTCGCCCTGGTCACCGGCGGCGGCCGGGGCGTGGGGCTCGGCGTCACGCGGCGGCTGCTCGCGGCCGGGGCGACCGTCGTGAGCTGCGGCCGGACCGTCCCCGACGGGCCCCTGCCGCCCGGCGCGGAGCATCGCACCGCCGATGTGCGCGACGCCGAGCAGGTCCGGGACTTGGTCGAGGGCATCGTCGCCGACCACGCGCGCCTCGACCTGGTCGTCAACAACGCCGGCGGCGCCCCCTACGCGCTGGCTGACGAGGCGAGCCCGCGCTTCTCGGCCGCGATCGTCGGCCTCAACCTGCTCGCACCCCTGATGGTGGCGCAGGAGGCGAATCGCGTCATGCAGCGCCAGGACGGCGGCGGCCACATCATCAACATCTCCAGCGAGAGCGCCCGCCGCGCCAGCCCCGGCACGGCCGCTTACGGTGCCGCCAAAGCCGGGCTCGAGAACCTGACGCGTACGCTCGCAGTCGAATGGGCGCCGCGGGTACGCGTCAACGCGATCACCGTCGGGCCGGTCCGTACCGAGCAGGCGCATCTGCACTACGGCGACGAGGACGGGGTCGCCGCCGTGGCGCGCACCATCGCCCTGGGTCGGCTGGCCGAGCCCGATGACGTCGGCGATCTGTGTGTCCTCCTGGCGTCGCCGTTCGCCGCGTACATCAACGGCAGCGCGATACTGCTGGACGGCGGCGGGACGCGTCCGGCGTTCCTCGACGCCGCCAACGCCGACCATCCGTGAGCCCGCGAGTCCGTGAGCCCGTGAGTACCCGTGAGTGCCAGTCCTAAGGAGCAGCCGTCCATGGCAGAAATCTCAGGAATCTGCGAAGGCCGCGTTGCCGTCGTCACCGGAGCCGGCCGCGGCCTGGGCCGCGCGCACGCGCTGGAGTTCGCCAGGCAGGGCGCCAGAGTCGTGGTCAACGACCTTGGCGTGAGCGCCGACGGCCGGGACGGCAGCGACGCCCCGGCGCAGGAGGTGGTCGCCGAGATCGTGAAGGCCGGCGGCCAGGCCGTCGCCGACCACCACGACATCGCCACCTGGGACGGCGCCGCCGCCCTCGTGCGGACCGCGCTGGACGCCTTCGGCCAGCTCGACGTCCTGGTCAACAATGCCGGCTTCCTGCGCGACCGGATGCTGGTCAACCTCTCGGAGCAGGACTGGGACGACGTCGTCCGCGTCCACCTCAAGGGCCACTTCCTGACCCTGCGCCACGCCGGCGCGCACTGGCGCGACCAGTACAAGATGGGCAACCTCAACGACGCCCGCGTCATCAACACCAGCTCCGGCGCGGGCCTGCTGGGCTCGGTCGGCCAGGGCAACTACGCCGCCGCCAAGGCCGGCATCGCCGCCCTGACCATCCAGGCCGCCGCCGAACTCGGCCGCTACGGCGTGACCGTCAACGCCATCGCCCCCGCCGCCCGCACCCGCATGACCGAGGGCCCCTTCAGCTCGATGATGGCCGCCCCCGAAACCGGCTTCGACGCCATGGCTCCGGAGAACGTCTCCCCGCTGGTCGTCTGGCTCGGCTCCGACCGCTCCCGCGCCGTCAGCGGCCGCGTCTTCGAGGTCGAGGGCGGCAAGATCGGCGTCGCCGACGGCTGGCAGCACGGCCCGACCGCCGACAAGGGCGCCCGCTGGGACCCGGCCGAGCTGGACGCGGTGGTGGCCGGGCTGATCGAGCGCGCCCCTGCGCCGGGGGAGGTGTACGGGGCCTGAGGCGCGGCCGCACGACCAGGCGTCGCACCGAGCGACGCCGCCCGGTGGGATAGCCTCGCCTGTCGGACCATCACGGGCCATCACGGGCCATCAACGGACCATCGCGCACCATCAACGAACCATCAACGAACCATCAAACGGACCACCAACGGGGCGTCCGAACGGGAGCAGCCAACATGCGGGTGTCACAGCGGCACGGTCGATGGGCGGTGCTGGCAGCGGTCGGCGCCCTGGCGCTGGCGGGCTGCGGCTCGTCCGGAAGCGCGAAGAGCTCCGGGTCCGGCGCCTCCCCGGGCGCCAAGAGCTGGTCCAAGGAACCGCCGATGACCATCGACGCTAGCAAGAAGTACACGATGGTCCTGCACACCTCGCAGGGCGACGTCACCATCGCCCTGAACGCGGCCAAGGCCCCGCACGCCGTGAACTCCTTCAACTTCCTCGCGGGCCAGCACTTCTTCGACGGCAGCTACTGCCACCGTCTGTCCACCTCGCCCGGCCTGCAGATGCTCCAGTGCGGCGACCCCACGGCCGGCGCCACGCCCAAGGCCACCGACGGCCAGAACGGCCCCGGCTACCAGTTCCCGGACGAGAACCTGACCGGCGCCACCTACCCCGCCGGCACCGTCGCCATGGCCAACTCCGGACCGGACACCAACGGCTCGCAGTTCTTCCTGGTCTTCGGCGACAGCCAGCTCCAGCCGAGCTACACCCCCTTCGGCACCATCACCGCCGGCCTGGCCGTCCTGACCCACGTCGCCGGCGGCGGCGTCGCGAACCCCGGCCAGGACGGCACCGGCCGCCCGACGATCCCGGTCGAGCTCACGTCGGTCACCGTCAGCGCGGGCTGACACCGAGAACTGACACCGAGAACTGACACCGAGAACTGACACCGAGAACTGACACCGGGAGCCATGTAACCCGCAGCCCGTCGGCCGGTGTGTCCAGTGGTGTACTGGCCACCGACCGAACAGGGGCGGGCATGGAAGGGACGATCGCCGAAAGGCGGTTGCGGGCACGAGGCGGGGGATCGGCGGTGAACTCGCCGCACGAGGACTCGTTCCGCGAATTCGTGGAAGGCTCCTGGCACCGCCTGCTCCGCACGGCATACCTGCTGACCGGCGACCACGGCGCGGCCGAGGACCTGGTCCAGACCGCGCTGATGCGCACCTACCGGCACTGGAACCGGATCGTGGCCTACGAGGCCCCCGAGTCCTACGTCCGCCGGGTCATGGTCAACGCCAACATCTCGGCGTGGCGCCGCCGCAAGGCGGTGGTCCACGTCATGGCCGAGCCGCCCGAACCGCCGGCCGGCGGGCCCGGGGGATCCGGCGACCATCAGGACACGTACGCGCTGCGCGACGAGCTGTGGCGCGCCGTCTGCGCGATGTCGCCGCGCATGCGCACGGCCTTCGTCCTGCGCTACTTCGAGGACCTGACCGAGGCCGAGGTCGCCGCGGTGATGGGCTGCGCGGTCGGCACCGTGAAGAGCCAGATTGCCCGCGGGCTGACGAAGCTGCGCGGCGACCTTCAAGCCGACCGAACTAGAGCACACCAATCCGACCAAGCCGAGGGGAGAGCGCGATGAAGTCCCGCGAACCGGAAAGCAACCGCACCCCCCGCGGCGACGCCCTGGAGAACGAGTTCCGCGCGATGTTCGCCGAACGCTCCGAAACGGTCCGCGTGACGACAGCACCGTACGCCGCGGTACGCCAGCGCATCACCGCGGCCCGCCACAAGCGCCGGATGCGCATCGGCAGCGTCGGTGTGGCGTTCGCGATGGCGGCCGTCGGGATCGGCGTGTGGACGGCGGTGCCGAGCCGGCACCAGAGCATCGTCCAGCCGGGCACGACCGATCCGCACGTGCCCGCCGCCATCCTCTACGCCGACGGCCGCACCCCGATCCCCAACGGGCCGTTGCAGGACGCAGCGCTGACCTGGCTCCGCGCCACCTACAAGGGGAACCTGTCCGGGCTCACCGTGGTGACCACCTTCGACCAAGCAGTCCAGGCCGCCGCCACCGCGAAGATCGCGGACCACGACGCCGGCGTCGCGGTCGTCGACGACCGCGACGGCGCGGTGCTGGCACTCGGTGGAACCTGGAACCGACCGCTGCCGATCGCCGACCTGATGAAGCCCGTCCTGCTCGCGGAGGCGTTCGAAGGCGGCCACTACACGCCCCAGTCGAAGGAGCCGCTCGACGCCCAGACGCACCCGGTTTCCCTTCCGGGGTCGCCTCAGCCCCTGGTCTACGCGGCCGCCGGCGATCAGACCAGGAACTGGCCGCCGGAATCACCCACCACGCAGATCGACAACATCGACGTGTCCTTGACCCGAGCCGCCCAAATGGGAGCCAACGAACCGTTCGCGCAGCTGGAACTGGCTTCCGACATGGACCTCCGATCGTTCTACGGTTTCGCGACGCGCGCCGGGATGGCGAAGGAACCGGATCTTCTGCCGGTGGCCTCGCTGGTGTTGGGGATGACGCAGCAGACGCCCCTGGCCATGGCGAGCGTCTACGCGACGCTCAGCAACGGCGGCTTCCATCGGGATCCCGTGATGGTCGCGCAGCTGCTCGGGCCCGACGGCCGGGTGGTGTGGATCCCGCCCGCCGTGGCCGTCCGGGTCACAACGGCGAACAGCTCACAGCAAGTCGCCGAGGTACTGCACGCGGCCCTGCTCGGCCCCACGGGGAACGGCCTCACGACCCTGCAGACAGGTGGCGCCTCCACCGGCGCGATGGCCGCGGCCTCTCCTGAGGAGACGTCGGCGTGGGTCACGGGTGTCGACTCGCACTATGTGGTCTCGGTGGGGATTTCCAGCGAGGACGGGAAGGGCCGGCTCCTCCCGCTCGGTCCGGACCAGCACGGCGGGCTCGACGTCGGCAGCCGGATCGCCGGGCCGACGTGGGCGTCCGTCGTGCGGGCCGTGCGGAGCCTCGGGTGACACCGCGCGAGTGACGGATCCGCCGGGCGGCCTGAGCACCGCCCGGCGGATCCGGGTCCTTATTCGCTATTCGCTATAGGCCATAAGTCATAAGCCATAAGCGAGTCGCGCGTCGCCCCCCCCGTCATCCGCTCAGCGCAGCGCCACCCGCCGAGCCAGCCCCAGCGGCAGCCCGCCGGCCCCGGCGATCGTGTCGTGGAACTGCTTCAGCGTCCCCTTGCCCTGCTTCAGATACTCCGCCCGGATGGCCTCGATCTCCAGGCATCCGGTCAGATACGACGGCGCCTGCGTCGGCCACGCGCAGTACCGGTTCACCTCGCCCTTGGCCGTCTCCGGCGTCAGCGAGGCCTTCGAGGCCATGAACTTCTCGGCCTCCTCCACGCTCATCTCCCCGGTGTGCAGCGCGGTGTCCACCACGATCCGCGCCGCGCGGAAGATGCGCGCGTCCAGGTGCCCCAGCTCGTGCCGCGGGTCGGCGAAGTAGCCCTGCTCGCGCATCACGGTCTCGATGTACAGCGCCCAGCCCTCGATGAAGTACGGGGTGGTGAACGTGCTGCGCACCAGCCGGCCCTGCTCGGCCACCCACGACAGGTGCCAGTGGTGCCCGGGGTAGGCCTCGTGCGCGGCGATCGTCGGCATCGACACCCGCGCGTTGGTCTTCAGCCGGCCGAGCACCGCCTCCGGGGAGGAGCCGGTCGGCGTGAACGGCACGTTGAAGACCCCGGTCCGGGACGGTGTCAGCGCCGGCGGCCGGTTGTAGGAGGCCACCGACAGCACCGCGCGCAGGAACTCCGGACCCGGCTGCACCAGGCACTCCTCGCCCTCGGCGAAGGTCACCAGGTCGTGGTCCTTGCTGAACTGCCGGGCCTTCTCGGTCTCGGCGACGTACTCGGCGAGCATCGCGGCCTCGGTCGGCGGGAAGTCTTCGCAGAGCACTTCCATCGTGGCCCGCCAGTCCCGGGACCCGCCCGGGATCCGCTCGGCCAGGTCCTGCATCTCCTCGTTCAGCTGGTCGTACGCGACCTGGCCGCGCCGGTGCAGCTCGGCGGTGTCGTAGCCGAGCATCTCGACCTCTTGCAGCAGCTGCGAGTACGTCTCCTCGCCGAGCCGCCAGTCGCCTTCGCAGCGCTCTGAGAAGTCCGCCAGGAACGTCGCCAGCTCGTCGAACGCCGCCGCCGCCGGCTCGGCGGCCTCGGCCAGTTCGGCGCGCAGGGCCTCGTCCGTCACCATCGCCGGCAGCGACTCGGTCAGGAAGCGGCGTCCGGTGCGCGCCTGCCCCAGCGACCGGTCGATCAGCAGCTTCGGCGCCAGGCCCGGGTCCAGGTTGCGGCGGCAGGTGGCCAGCAGCTCCGGGACCTGCTTGAGCTTGGCCAGCGACTCCTCGACCAGGCGCGCCTCGGGCCGGGTCTTCTGCTGGAAGGGGAGGTAGAGCCCGTACAACGCGGAGCTGACGTAGTCCGCCGCGTCGCGGCGCCAGACCTGACGGCCGGACAGGATCCCGTGCTTGCGCAGCTGGGCCCGCAGCAGGTCGCGGTCGACGCCGTCCTCGAAGCCGGCGCGGTCGCCACCGCTGCCACCGGGGCCACCGCTGCCACCAGTGCCGCTGCTGTCGCCACCGTCATCGCCGACGGCCAGCGCGTCCAGCTTCGCCAGATGCGAGGCGGCCTCGGCGGCCCGGCGCTCGTAGGCCTCGATCGACAGATCGCCGAGGGTCATGGTGTGCTCCGGATTGTCGGAGCCCATGGTCGTGGCCGCGACCGGATTCGCATCCAGGTACCAGGCCACCGCCTCGGCGACCGCTGACGCCACCGGATTCTGGGAGTCTTCAGTCGTCATGGGGCGACCGTAGCGCCCCAAGAGCATCGGCGGCGGTGAAGATCCCCCTTGACCGACCCTGGTGACCGACCCTCGCCACCGGTCTGGACCAGTGCCGCGATCGGCACCGGTCCAGCGCGGCGTGCTCAAGTGGCTCAGAACAACGGGGCTCAGAACGAAGCGTTCGTCACCCAGTGGTCGAGCAGCGTGTGGTCGCCCAGCACCTCGATCTCCGTAGCGCCTGCCGCGCGCCGCCGCCAAACGAACAGGTACAGCTCGCCCACCGGTCCGCGGACCGCCGCGGCGCCCTTGGCGTGCGAGCGGCGCCAGCGGAAGCCGTGCGGCTCCAGGGTGATCAGCCACTCGGCGCGCTCCTCGCCCGAGGCGGCCGGGTCGCCGTCGGTGGCGTGCAGGTGCAGGGTCTCGCCGTCGCCGGTCAGGGCCCTGATCTTCGGGGCGAACGCGGCCGCCGAGGGCAGCACGGTCAGGAACTCGTCGATCCCGTCGGCCGCGATCGCCGGGTCGAACTCCGGGGTCCGGCCCAGGGCCAGTTCCATGTCCGCGCGGTGCATCGCGGTCTCGTGCAGCATGCGGCGCGCCCAGAACCGCGCGTGCTGGTCCGGTCCCCACGACCACACCGGCTTGTCCGGGCCGGAGTCGCGGACCGCGGCGGACAGCTCCGCGGTGCCGGTGCGGATCCAGTCGCCGTAGCCCGCGTAGGACTCCGGGAAGCCCAGGTCCAGGGTGCGCGGGTTCACGGCCTCGCTGTTCGGCGAGCGCACGATCGCCGCGGCCCAGCGGTGGGCCGTGCCGATGTGCCGGGCCGCCTTGCGCACGTTCCAGCCGGGGCAGGAGGGGATCGGTCGGTTCCAGTCGTCGGTGCCCAGGCCGTCGAGCAGCGCCGCCACGCGCTCCGCCTCGGCGGTGAGTCGTTCCGTGTGGACGAGGTGCGGGTTGGCCGTCTCGCTCATCATCGGCTTGCCTTCCATCGGTGGTCTCGGGCGCCGCCGGGTCGCGCGGGCGAGGGGTGCGCGCGCGGGGACGGCGTGAGGGGACGAGTCATCGGTGGTGAACGGATATGGAATTGGTCGTGGACGCCGGTGCGCCCAGGAGGAACACTGGACCACCGCGCGGCGGGCCGCCACCCCCGGACGTGTGATCATCGTCTCTTGTGTCCGCGTGGTTCCCGACCACCTTCCCCGGCAGGCCGGTCCCCACACCTGCGCCCCAGGTCCAAGCTGACCGGCGCGTACGGTTACCGCCGGGACGCGCCGGTGCGTAACAATCGGGCGGAGGAGCCGGGACTCACCGACCCCTGGTGGGATCGGCGAAATTCGGGAGGCACGCGTGGGACTGGCATGGGGCCTGGTGGCGGCGATCGTCTGCGCGCTGGCATACGGGGCGGCGACGGTGTTCCAGGCGATCGGCGCCGGCCGCACCAAGGACACCGCCGGCGCCGGTGTCGACCCGCGGGTGCTGATCAGGGCCCTGTCCCAGCTGACGTTCGTGGCCGGCCTGGGCCTGGACACCCTGGGACTGGTCGCGGACTTGGTGGCGCTGGAGAAGCTGCCGCTGTTCGCGGTGCAGGCGATCATGAACTGCTCGCTGGCGGTGACCGCGCTGCTGGCGGTGCCGCTGCTGAAGGCGAAGCTGACGCGCAACGACTGGATAGCGGTCGGCACGGTGGTGCTGGGCCTGATCCTGGTCGGCATCTCAGCGGGTGCCGAGTCGCCGGTGCACGTCGGCCGGGGCGTGCACTGGGGCCTGCTGGTCGCGGTGGTGATCCTGATCGCCGGGTCGTTCTTCGCGATCTGGAAGCTCGGCGGGAACCCCGTGGTGCTCGCGGCGTTCGCCGGGTCGCTGTTCGGCGCGTTCGCGATCTGCGTCCGCATCCTGCCGGACCTGCATCCCACGGCGCTGCTGACGGACCCGGCGGCCTACGCCGGCGTGGTCGCCTCGATCACCGGCTTCCTGTTCTTCACCACGGCGCTCCAGCGCGGCTCGGTGACCATGGCGACGGCGACGCTGGTGGTCGGGGAGACCGCGCTGCCGGCGCTGCTCGGGTTCACGCTGTTCCACGACCACACGCGGCACGGGTTCGCGCCGGTGGCCGTGGTCGGGTTCCTGTGCGCGGTCGGCGGGGCGGTCGCGCTGTCCCGGTTCGGGGAGGCCTCTGCGGGTCCGTCGGGTTCCGGGAGCGGTCAGGACGTGGAGGCGGTCTCCGAGTCGTCGGCGACCAAGTGAAGGCCGACGCGGTCCTCGTGGCCGGTCTCGGCTGACGCCGAGGTCGGCCCGGCGGCCGCCGGGCTCGCCGACCCCTTGCGCTTCTTAACCACGAACAGCACCACGGCACCCACCACGACCAGTCCCAGCATCACCCAGCTGACCAGCGAAGCGTAGTGCTCGACCTTATGCCAGGCATTGCCGGCGGCGTAGCCCAGAAGAGTGAACCCGGTGGCCCACACCACGCCGCCGAGCGCGTTCCAGAACAGGAACTTCCGGTACGGGATGCGCGACACGCCGCACAGCCCCGGCACCAGCGCCCGCAGCGCCGCGGCGAAGCGTCCGGTGAACACCGCCTTGCCGCCGAGCCGGTTGATCAGCTGCTTGCCCTGCTCGATGTGCTCGGGCTTGACGAAGCGCTCCGGCAGCCTGGTGAGCAGGCTGTCGCCCCACTTCTTGCCGACCTCGTACCCGACGCTGTCGCCGATCACCGCGCCGAGGATCGCCGCGGCCAGCGCCACCCCGAGGTTGACCTTCCCGCTGAACGCCAGGAAGCCGCCGATCACCACGGCGATCTCGCCGGGGATCAGAAAGCCCAGGAAGACCGAGGCCTCCAGCGCGGGCAGCAGGAACACCAGCGCCAGCGCGGCCGGGCCGGGCAGTTTCTGCAGCGTGTCCGCGATCCAGGTCAGTAGGGCTCCCATAGCGGTCAAGCTTAGGCGGTCCGAAATTCCTGGGGGACCTGCGAAGGTCGCCGATCGGTGTCATCCCTGAGGATGACGGGTCAGGCGTGCGACGGCACCCGGGTCCAAGCGCGGACGATGTCTCGCACGGAGATCATCCCCACCACCTCGTCCCCGTCCACCACGATGAGGTGCCGGAACCCGCCGCGGGTCATCGCCTCGGCGGCCTGCTCCAGCGTCCAGCGCGGGGTGGCGAAGACGACCTCCGAGGTCAGGTGCCCCTCGACGACCTCGGTGTCGGCGTCCAGGCCGCCGCCGAGCGCGTGCAGGATGTCCCGTTCGGTGATGATGCCGATTCCGGCGGTCTCGGGGTTGTGGACCACGGCGCTGCCCACGCCGCGCTGGGTCATCCGCTGCGCCGCCTGGCGCAGCGTGTGACGGGGGCCGATCATGAGGATCTCGGTGGACATCGCTTGCCGGACGTGGTCGTGGCGGGCAGGAATGGCGGACATGGTCGCTCCCTGATGATTCGCCTCGGGGTGGGGGCCGTGCCGGGGGTTCGACACGGTGGCCGACGGGCTCCTCTTCACAAATTCACATGCGCGGAACACGTTGGCAAGGCGAAAGCGGGAGATCTTTTCGCCGTGTCACCCTTCCAGCTGCTGGCCGCCCACGTAATAGAGCAATTCCTCGTGCAGCAGGCCGTTGGAGACCGCCGCCGAACCTCCGAAGACGCCGGGTACGCCGTCCACCGAGGTGAACTTCCCCCCGGCCTCGGTCACGATCACCGCCAGCGCCGCCATGTCCCACAGCGACAGCTCCGGCTCGGCGGCCAGGTCCACGGCGCCCTCCGCGACCAGCATGTGCGACCAGAAGTCGCCGAACGCCCGGGTGCGCCAGCAGGCGCGGCACAGGTCCAGGAAGGAGTCGAGCTTGCCGTACTCCTCCCACGCGGTGATCGAGGCGTGCGCGAAGGAGGCGTTGCCTATGGCCGCCACCTTGGAGACGTGGCAGCGCTGCGCCGAGGACAGCGAGCGGCCGGTGAACGCGCCGCCGCCCTTGGCCGCCCACCAGCGCCGGCCCAGGGCCGGGGCCGACACCACGCCGGCCACCACCTCCTCGCCCTCCATCAGGCCGATGAGCGTGGCCCAGACCGGGACGCCGCGGACGTAGTTCTTGGTACCGTCGATCGGATCGATGATCCACTTGCGGCCGGTGGCGCCGACCGCGGTCTCGCCGAACTCCTCGCCGAGCATGGCGTCGCGCGGACGGGCCCGGGACAGCGCGGAACGGATCGCCTCCTCGGCGGCCTTGTCGGCGTCGGAGACCGGGGTCATGTCGGGCTTGGACTCCACCACCAGATCCCGGGCCTTGTAGCGGCCCATGGTGATGGCGTCGGCGGAGTCCGCGAGGACGTGGGCCAGCCGAAGGTCGTCGTCGAAGGCGGTCATGGGTCACACGATAGGGCGAATCCGCGACCCGCCGCGCCTGTCCTCCCGCGATGTGGGTGCCCTCCTCACTAGGCTGGCCGTATCTTCCGACGAACATCACCCCCAGACCTGACGCCGCCGCGCCGGACGCCGATCCCGTCGCCGCGGCGCCTGCGGTCCTGGCTCGGTTTCGCAGCGGACGCGCAGACTCCCGTCGACGGCGTCGCTCCGAAGGAGCTGACCTCCTCGATCCCGGCTGCGATCCCGTCGTCGATCCCGTCCTCGATCCCGTCCTCGATCCCGTCCTCGATCCCGGCCGCGGCGGAACCGGGACCGCGACCGGAACCGGGACCGGAATCGCCGCGGCCGGCTCCCAGACCGTCCTCCGTCGTCCGCCGCACCAAGGAACGCGTGGACCGCCTCCCGCCCGATCTGCTGGAGCCGGTCGTCGAGCCGCGCCTGAGCATCGACGGCTGGAGCTACGAGGGCACGGAGCTGGAGGAGTGCTTCCCTCCGCAGGTCGAGTCCGAGCTGGCGCAGGCCGTGCACATGATCCGCACCGGGCACGCCACCGCCTGGAACTACCGGCGCGCGGTGCAACTGCTGGAAGGGCAGCGTGCCTACTCCCAGGCGTACGCGGTCCTGGAGACCTGGTCCACCGAGGGCCCGGACCCCGATCCGACGCTGCCGAAGTGGCGCGCGCGGTTGGCCCGCGCGGTGCTGTCGAACAGCGGAGCTTGACAGCACGCCCCGCCCTGTCAAGCTAGCTTCATGGGTTCCGCTCGTGAAGCACTGCTCGACGCCGCCTACGAAGCCGTCGTCGCCGGGGACTGGTCCAGCGCCCGCATGGCCGACCTCGCGGCGCGCGCCGGCGTCTCGCGCCAGACCCTGTACAACGAGTTCGGCAACCGCGACCAGCTCGCCGCGGCCCTGGCGCTGCGCGAGGCCGAGCGCTTCCGCGAGCTGACGGGCCAGGCGGCGCGCGACGCCCCCGGCGACGTCGGGGCCGCCACCGCGGCCTCGGTGACCGCCGCGCTCACCGCCGCCCGGGACAACCCGCTGATCAAGGCCACGCTGACCGACGACACCTCCGGCCTGCTGCCCTACCTGACCACCCGCTCCGCGGCGATCATGGACGTCTTCCGCGAGGACTCCATCGCCATCTTCACCGAGCGCTGGCCGGAGCTGGCCGACCGGCCCGAGGTCCGCGCCGAGGTGGGCTGGATCTGCGAGACCGCCTTCCGCCTGGTGATCAGCCATCTGATCATCGCCACCGAGCCCGTGGAGACCACCAGCGCGCACATCGCCGAGGTGGTCCGCCGCCTGATGAGGAACCTCACGACGAACGAGTGAACCGAGCTACGGCAGGAGTCCGCTGTGTCCACACACGACCTCTACACCCTCCCGGCCGACCACGAGACCTGGGACGTCGCCAACACCGGCTACTCACGCTTCACCTGGGAGTACGACGACGGCCGCGACCGGCTGCTGCGTCTGTACCAGAAGGGCAAGGACAAGCAGTGGGACCAGGTGACCCGGATCGACTGGGGCATCGAGGTGGACCCGGACGACGTGCTGGGCTTCCCGCACGAGACCAGCCCCCTGTTCGGCTCGGAGATCTGGGACCGGATGACCCCGGCCGAGCACGACGAACTGGGCCGCCACCAGGTCGCCTGGCAGTTCTCGAACTTCCTGCACGGTGAACAGGGCGCGATGATCTGCTCGGCCCGCATCGTGGAGTCCGTCCCGGACCTGGACGCCAAGTTCTACGCTGCCACCCAGACCATGGACGAGGCCCGCCACGCCGAGATCTACAGCCGCTTCCTCAAGGAGAAGGTCGGCCTGTTCTACCCGATCAACGACCAGCTCAAGGCCCTCCTGGACGACACCCTGTCCGACTCCCGCTGGGACATGCCCTACCTCGGCATGCAGGTCCTCATCGAAGGCCTGGCCCTGGCCGCCTTCGGCGTCATGCGCGACCTGACGGACATGCCCCTGCCGAAGCAGATCCTCGCCTACGTGATGCAGGACGAGGCCCGCCACGTGGCCTTCGGCCGCCTGGCCCTGCGCGACTACTACAAGGAGCTGACCCAGGCCGAGCGCGACGAACGCGAGGAGTTCGTCGTCGAGGGCTGCTACCTGATGCGCGACCGCATCAACGGCCGCGACGTCTACGAGCACCTGGGCCTGCCGGTCGAGCGCTGCATGGAGCTCAACGAGCACTCCGAGTACTACACCGCCTTCCGCAACCTCCTGTTCACCCGCATCGTCCCGACCGTGAGGGACATCGGCCTCTGGGGCCCGCGCGTCCAGAAGGCATACGAGGACATGGGCGTCCTCACCTACGCCGGCACCAACGTCGAGGACCTGATGAAGGCCGACGAGGATCTCGCCGAGCGCCTGGACCGCGAGAAGCACTTCGCAGCCGAGGAGGCGGCGCGCGCCGCGGACGTGGACGCGGTGATCGCGGCGGGGGAGGACGCAGGGGAGTAGCGGTCTTCGGACGGTAGCCGTAGCCCGTTTGCTCAATGCCTTGAGGCGCTGGTCTTGAGCGGCGTGGTGAGTGCCAGGGCTGCGGCCGCGGGCACCAGCCCCTATTTGGTGATGTACCCCGACCACGTAGCCCGAGCCCCCGCGTCCCCGACCCGCACCGTCTGCACCACCGCGGCGACCGCGACCGCCGCGGCGAGGATGGCGAACACCGTGGTCAGCGGCGGGCGCTCGTACTTCTCGGCGAGGACCAGCAGGATCGCGGCGACCAGCAGTCCGAGGAGGTACCAGATCAGCGTCATGCCGAGGTTCTTGTGGTCGATGACCTGCTTCAGGGTGCGCAGCCCGGGCTGGTTGTTGAAGAAGGCCTCACCGGTGAGGCGGGCGATGTAGGTCCCGACGGCCGCCAGCGCGTCGACGATGATGATCGCCAGCCCGATTTTCCCGCTGCGCCACTGCGGGCGCACGGCCATGCCGACCGTCGCCAGGGCCGCTACCGGGATGCCCACGACCACCAAGTGGATCACGAGGATGTGGCTGGGCAGGTCGAAGATCTTGTACGTCACCGACGCCTCCGTGTGATGGCATTTGCTGGAGCTAACGTACGGCACCTGTCTATGGGTTCAATGCGTGTTCGACCCGTTCTAGCGGCCCATTCGCCGTGCCCAGAACTCCGCCTGCGCGTCGGCGGTGTCGTTGAAGAACTCGAGGATGCGCTGTGACGTGAACGCCTCGACACCCTCCACTTCCCGCTCCTCCAACTGCGCCACGCCGGGAACCAGTCGCGCCGGCGTTATAGCGCTCGGCCCCTCGACCTCCACGCCGCGCCCCAGCAGCCGCATGTCGGCCACCAGACACGCCACCCGCCCGGCCGCGTCCCGCCCGATCCAGACCGGATACGACCCGTCCCCCTTACCGCTGGGGAACGTCAGGAGCTCCGCGACTCCGTCTCCCGGGATCGTTGCTTCCGCAGCCTCTGCGTCTTCCGCGTCCTGGTAGGCCGCCAGTGCACGAACAGCGGACGCGTCCATAAAGGCCGCCGTCCCGGAGTCCACCACGAACCCGAAGAACTCCGAAGCCCCCAACAACCGCTCGTCCTGCCCCGGCCGCAGCGCCAACTCCCAGGTCGCCACCGCCTCGTCGCTGACCCGCACCCGCGCGGCCGCGACCACATCCGACTCCCGCCCCGTCATCCGCAACCGCGCGGTCTCCACGGCGTACTCGCCGGGCGCGAGCGTGACCGTATAGGGCGCCGCAGCCTGTTCCCCCTGCAACTCGACCGTCACCGGGTCCGCCGCCACGATCCGCCCGGTCTCCAGCCGCAGCCGCCCGACCGCCCTCGGCTCCCGCACCTCGAACACGTCGCCCTGCCCGTTCCGGATCCGTACGCCAGGCACGAACAACGCCTCCAGCGCCGTCGGCCGAGCCCCCTCAGGGGCGCTCCAAGGCGTCCAGAACGGCCCTCCGGCCTCCGTCTCGGGATCCGGCGCAGTGACGAACTCCAGCGGCTCGAACGTGCCCAGCAGCCACGCGTCCACGGGCCACTGCCCGAACTCCGGCACCGGGATCCTGTGCAGCGGTTCCGGCAGCTTCACGTAGCTCGTGAACTGCCCGCGCCGCGTGTCGTCCAGCGTCGCGCGCACCGGCTCGTCCGGCCAGAAGCGGAAGGTGATCCGCAGGTCCGCCCCGAACTCCGGTTCGTCGTCGTCCACATGCCGCCACGCCTTGAGCTCGCGCAGCATCAGATGGTCGCCGAGATCCCTATAGGAGAACTTCAGAGAGCGCCGGCCCGCGAGGTCGAAGGAGAACACCCCGACGTACCCGGCGCCGGTGTCCACCTGAACCAGGGCCCGCGGCTCCGCGTCGATACTGAGCAACGCCGCATAGCGGCGCCCCGCGCTATGCCGCTCGCGCGCGGTCTGTTCCTTAAGAGGCCGGAACGCCGAATGGGCCGCAGCATCCCAGCCCTCGCAGTACTCGACCTCGACGCGTGTCGGCTCCATGGGCCCGCGCCCTCCCTCGCTCCCGTCCGTTCCTCTTACTCCTTACTCCACTGCCTTTTACTCCACAGCCTTTTTCAACGCGCCGATCAACAGCGACAAGTCCGTCGGCCCGCTGTCCGCGTCCCGCCGCGCGCGGACGACGCGCACTGGCTCCCCGAGTTCGTGCCAGTCCTGGATCCGGACCGTGGGACGGTGCGACGGCGACGCCGAGGACGCCATCGGCACGCTGATCCCGGCGGCCTGGAACGGCACCACAGCTCCCGACGGCAGTTTCGCCTGCGCGCGCCCCGGCAGGTACGGCCCGCCCGGCGCGGCCGTCACCGCGCCGGCGCCCAGCAGCAGCCGCAGCGCCTCGGGGTTCGAGGTCTGCATCGCCACCCGCAGGTCGGCGGCCAGGCACACCGGGGCGTTGAGCGCGGCCAGGAACGCGCGCTCGCCGGTGGCGTTGCCCGGGGCGCCGTATCCGGCGGTCTCGATGACCGACGCGCCGAGCACGATCCGCAGCCCGAACCGCCGTCCGCGCTCGGCCAGCCCGGCCAGCGTCTCCACGAACGCCGGGTGCTCGGCGGCCAGCGCGGTCAGGTTGTCGACGGCCAGCAGTATCCGCGGCGGGGCCTTGCGGCCAGGCGCGCCCGCGCCCCGGCCGACCGGCACCAGCGCGCTGCCGCTCGGCTGTCCGCCGAACGAGGACGGCATCGGCGGCCCGCCCGGTCCGGTCGGCCCGCCTGGTCCCGTCGGCCCGCCCGGGCCCGCCGCTCCCGTCAGCCCGGCCAGTCCGCCGCCGTACGGGTCCGGCTCCTCCTCCGGCGGCCACTCCCGCTGGTCGAGCTCGTACTCCAGCCGCCGCACCAGCCGCGCCAGCGCCTCGTCGCCGGACGCGGAGGCATCGACGTACTCGAAGACGTGCGGCAGGTCCTCGCAGGGCGCCAGCGGCTTGCCGGGGCCCGCCGACACCAGCGCGATGTCCAGCGTGTCCGGGTGGTTGGTCGCGGCCTGCCCGGCCACCACCGTCCGCACCAGCTCCGACACGCCCGACCGCGAGTCGCCGCCGATCAGTAGGTGCGCGGGCTCGGCGGCCAGCGGGCCGTCGGCCACCCGGCCCAGCGCGATGCGCGGCGTGGCCGGGTACGCGTCCCAGCGCGCGGACAGCTTGGCCGGCGTCAGCAGGTCCAGGCCCAGCAGCTCCAGCAGGCGGACCTGCTCCGGGAGGTGCGAGGCGGGGGAGACCCGGTCGATGCGGGTCTGCTCGTCCGGGGACGTCGGGGTGTCGGTGCGGTCCCGCAGCGGCGCCAGGGCCCGTGCGAACCGGTCCGCCCACGCCACCGACACCATGTCCGCCACCGCGCCCTCGACCGGCGCCGCGCTCGGGGTGTCGACGCGCAGCCGGGAGTTCACCTCGCCGCCCAGTGTGACCATCGCACCGGTCTGCGGCGGCAGGTCGCCGGCCCGCTCGGCCAGGCAGATGGTGAACACCCCGGCCGTCGGCCCCTCGGCCAGCACCTCGTTGAGCTCCGGGGACCCGGCCAGCGTCCGGATCGGGTCCACGACCAGCACCACCGCGCGGCCGGAGTCGGGCGTCGAGGTCACGCCGGGCGCCGGCGGAGGCGTGCGGCCGGTCCGCTGCCGGATCCGGTCGACCAGCTCCCCGAGCCGGGCCCGCGCCTGCTCCGGGCCCAGGCCCAGCAGCCGCGAGCAGTCTTGGTCGTCCTCGGGCACCAGGTGCGGCAGCCAGCGCGTCCAGCGCCAGTGTTCCTCGCCGGTGGTGCCGCCATGATCGCCGGATTCCGGGACCACCATCACGATCTCGACGTACTTCGGGCTGTGCGCGCCGGCCACCTGCGCCAGCGCATAGCGCGCCAGGCGCGCCAGCTCGGGCCGCGGCCCCACAAGTCCGACCACCCCGCACTGCGCCAGATCCACCGTCACCGGCACGGTCGGCACCCGCGGCTGGACCGCCTTGCCGCCGACGACGGTCACGCTGGACGGCAGCGCTCCGGTGCCCAGCCGCAGCCGCAGAAAGTCTGGCTCTCCGGGACGCCGCTCCCAAAGGCGCGCGTCGGGGCGCACCGCGGACACCAGCAGCGTGGCCGGGTCCGGTGCCGCCTCGCGCCGGATCCGTGCCTCGGCGGTGAGGGCTCCGGCGATGCGGCGGTCCGCCTCGGCGCGCTCCTGCTCGTACTGGTCCATGGCGATACGGCGCTGCGCGGGCCGTCCCTTGTCCGACGGACGCGGCGGCAGGTCGATACGCACCTGGGGCGGATCGGCCGGACCGCGGCCCCAGCCGACGCGGCCGATCGACACGTGGCCGTTGCCGTCGGGGTGCACAGGCAGGTCCGGCACACCGCTGGCCTCTACAGACAGCGCTATAGAGGATTCACCCATGCGCAACAGAGAACCCGGGCGCATCTCTACTGGAGCGCCGCCTACCTGCGCGCCGTCCAAAGTCATGCCGTTCGTGGAACCGAGGTCGCGCACATACACGCGCGTGTACTCATGTTCGTGGCGAACCAGTAGCTCCGCATGAATACGGGAGATATCGGGATCATCCACGCGGATGTCGGCGTCTGCTCCCCGTCCGATGCGGATCGGTAGTTCCCCTCCGTATCCGTCATCCTTGGGAGTGAGAAGGTGAACGCCTCCGGCGTCCGGTCCGGACACCACGTACAGCGCGAGATTCCCGATGAGGGTCGCCGGCGTCCCCGGTACGTCCAACCACAGGCGCGCGCCGTCCACGAGTAACGGTCGGCCCAGCGGGGCTTCGTCTTCCAGCGGATCCAGCCCGGCGAACAGCCGTCCCGGGGCGCTCACGCCGGCGGCGGTGCGCAACTGTTGCGCTACGGAAGACAGAGTGGCGCCCGGCTCAGCGGTCACTAGAACGTCAGCGGAAGTCTGCCGCGATCCCTGGGTTCGAGTGACGGTGAGCCGGATCTGCATGGGGTGCATCCTCGCATGAGGTGACAGCTACGCGACACGGATGGCCTCTCAAGCCCTAGTCTTTGCCCTGGAGGGTTCTTCTCAAGCTGCCCCGGCGCGTTCACAGGAGTGGTTCGACGACGCGGCGGGTGCTCGGGAGAGCGCGACTCGGCAGTGCAGTGGTCGGTACTGGGGGGATGAGGAGCAGCGTGGGCAGGGCGATCGGAAGCAGGTACGAGCTCGACGACGAGATCGGCCGCGGTGCGTTCGGCGCGGTCTGGCGCGGCCGGGTGCGCGCGACCGGTGAGGCCGTCGCCATCAAGGTGCTCCTCGAGGAGTTCGCCGCCGACGCCGACGTGGTGACGCGGTTCCTGCGCGAGCGCGCGGCCCTGGTCGGCCTGAACCACCGCTCCCTGGTGCGGCTGCGCGACCTGGTCGTCGAGGGCGACATCCTGGCCCTGGTGATGCAGCTGGTCGAGGGCCCGGACCTGAAGAAGTACCTGGCCGGCCGCGGCCGCCTGCAGCCGGACGAGGCCGGGCTGCTGGTCGCCGAGGTCGCCGAGGGCATGGCCGTGGCGCACTCGGCGGGCATCGTGCACCGCGACATCAAGCCCGCCAACGTGCTGCTGGAGCAGGCCGACGGCGGGCTGCGGCCGCTGCTCACCGACTTCGGCATCGCCCGGATCGCCGACGCGCCTTCGGTGACCCGGACGCACCAGGTCGTCGGCACCCCGTACTACCTGGCGCCGGAGGTGGTGGCCGGGAAGAAGGCCACGCCGGCCGCCGACGTGTACGCCGCCGGCGTCATGCTCTACGAGCTGATCACCGGCCACCCGGTCTTCCGCGGCCCGGACGCGGTCAGCGTCTTCCGCCAGCACATGAACACCGTTCCGGAGCGCCCCGCGGAGATCCCGCAGCGGCTGTGGCCGGTCATCGCCGCGGCCCTGGTGAAGGAGCCGGAGGCGCGGCCTTCGGCGACGGTGCTGGCCGCGCAGCTGCGCGCCGCCATCGGACGCACCGTGGAGGGCGCCGACGGCGAGCCCACGCACCACCTGCCGGTCGAGGAGCAGTACGGGACGCTGCGCCTGCCGCCGATCGCTGGAGGAGTTGCCGCGGCCGCCGCCGGAGCCGCCGGGGCCGCTGGACCTACTGGAGCTGCTGGAGCCGGCGACGTCTCGATGCGCGGCCTGGGCTCACCCGCCCCGGCGTCCGCCAGCGCACCGACCACCGCCATGCCCGCGGTCTCCCCGGCCGCCGCCGCAGCCGCCGCCAAGGCGGCCTCCGCGGCCGCCTCCGCCATCGAGCCGACCATCCCGGTCGTCCGGCCCGCAGCGGCCTCCTCAGCGCCGCTCCCGCAGCGCCCGGCACGCATCGACGGCAAGATCGCCGGCTGGGACGCGCCCTCGGAGCCGGACGCCATCGGCGCCGGTGTGTCGCGCCGTCCCGCCGAGCCCGGCAAGGTCCCCGGCTGGGACGCCCCGTCGGACCCCGACGCGATCGGCGCCGGCGTCTCCCGACGCGCCGGAGGCCCGCAGCAGCCGCTCCCCCCGCACATGCAGCGCCAGCTGGAGCAGCTCCACAAAGAGCACCAGCAGGAGCCCGCGCAGTCCCAGCAGCAGCGCATGGCCTCCTACCCGCCGCAGCCGCAGTTCGCCCCGCAGGGGTACCAGCAGCCGGGTCCCCAGGGCTACCACCAGCCGGCGCCGGGCCAGCCCTACGGGCCGCCGAACCAGCCCTACGCGCCGAACCCGAACCAGGGCGGCTACCAGCCGACGCAGTTCCAGGGCAGCGCCGCCGCCCCGCCCCGGCCGGTGGCCCACGCACCCCAGCGCCAGGCCCCGCCGCGCGAGCGGGAACGCGAACGCGAGCGGGAACGCGAGCAGCCCCGGCCGCCGGTCCAGAAGACGGTCGTCAAGCGCCGCCGCGGCCTGCCCATGGGCTGCCTCATCAAGCTGATGATCCTGGCGCTGGTCGGATTCGGCATCTACACCGGCGTGAACTGGGCCATGGCCAAGATCAACGGCGTCCACAAGGACCTGAACAACTGGGTCGCGCACGAGTGGCACCAGATCGCGCAGAAGATCGACCTGGAGAAGAAGAAGGTCGTCCCGCAGATCCCGGGACCCTCCAACCTCCCCTCGTCGCTGCCCGGAGTCAACAACACCCCGTGAGTCAGCCCGTGAGTCGTTGACCGCTGAGGCGACCACCTGACAAGCGCTACGGCGAGCCCGCTTGCTCGAAAGGTGGGTGGCGCGGGAAAGTTTCTAGTCGATTGATTCCTGGGGGTTCCGGCAAGCAGGACCGCCAGCGGACGAACAAAGCAGCGAAACGGCTCAGCAGCAAGCATGGGCGACCCGGACGACCTCCCTCAGCCTGGTTGGCTGTGGGTGGGCGGCCGGGGCGGCCAGGCGCCGCTGATCAGCCGTTTCGCGCCGGTACCTCCAGGAATCAATCGACTGGGTCCCCCGTTCTTCCCACACGGTGTGGACACGGCCAGCGGACAGGATTGAGAAGACCTCGTGGCGCGGAAGATCGGCAGCAGGTACACCATCACCACGGTGCTGGGCCGCGGGACGTGCGGCACCGTGTGGGAGGGCGAGGGGCCCGACGGCCCGGTCGCCGTCAAGCTGCTCCGTGAGGACCTCGCCGCGGACCAGACCCTGATCGCGCGCTTCGTGCAGGAGCGCACCGTCCTGACCTCGTTGCAGCACCCGAACGTGGTCGGCGTCCGCGACCTGGTGGTCGACGGCACCGACCTGGCCCTGGTGATGGACCTGATCCGGGGCTCGGACCTGCGGCACCTGCTGGACGCCGAGAACGCGCTGCGCCCGCAGCTGGCCGTGCTGGTCGTGGCCGGCGTCGCCGAGGGCTTGGCGGCGGCGCACTCGCAGGGCATCATCCACCGCGACGTGAAGCCCGAGAACATCCTGCTCGACCACTCCGGCGGCGCCCTGGTCCCGCGGCTGGCCGACTTCGGCATCGCGCGCCTGGTCGACGGCCCGCGCCGGACCCGCGCCACCCGCATCATCGGCACCCCGGACTACCTGGCGCCGGAGGTCATCGAGGGCCTGCAGCCGGGCCCGGCGGTCGACATGTACGCGCTGGGCACCGTGCTGTTCGAGCTGCTGGCCGGCTGGACGCCGTTCGGCGGCGGCCACCCCGGCGCGGTGCTGCGCCGGCACGTCACCGACAAGGTCCCGCCGCTGCCCGGCGTCCCCGGCCCGCTGGCCGCGCTGGTCGCCTCCTGCCTGGCCAAGGGCCCGGCGGCGCGCCTGACCGCCGCCGAGTTCGCCGCCCGGCTGCGCGACCTGGCGCCGCTGCTGGAGGACATGCCGCCGCTGAGCATCCCCGACCCGCGCGAGGGCGGCTGGGACGTGCGGTCCTCGGCGCGCGCCAGCATGCACGGCGGCCGCAACCCGACCATCGACCCGATCCCGATGCGGCACAGCGGCATCGTCCCGCTGGTGCACAACGCCGAGGTCAAGGACGAGGACGAAGACACCCACCTGAACCTGATGCGCCCGATCCGCGAGCGGGACCAGGGCGAGGTGCGGCGGCGGTCCGGGACCGGCAGCTACGACGTCTCGGAGCTGCGTGCCGAGCGGGCCAACGCTGCCGCCGGCTCCAAGCGTCCCCGGTGGATCGCCGCTACCGCAGCCGCACTGTTGGTCGGCGGAGCCGCGGCTGCGATCGCCATGGGGATGTCCGGCGGCGATGACTCCAAAAAGGACAACAAGGCACACTCGCAGGGGCCGGCTGGAGCGACTACCTCCTCTACGGTGTCCTCCCCTCCGGGAACTACTACGCGCGCCGCCGCAGTAGGGCTGAGTTTCCAGCCTGCCCATGAGCTTCCTCCTGTACCGGTCTCCATTCAGGGCGCACCGCGTACCGCAGTCTTTAAGGACGCCTCTGGCACGACGACACTCTTTGTGTTCGTCACCGGTACCGATGACACGGTCTGGTACCTGCCGGGGGAGAACAGTCACTCCTGGCTCCCTCTGCACGGACTGAAGACGAATACAGAGCCCGCTGTAGTAGCGACAAGCGCGGGGCACCTGGAGCTGTTCGCTGTACGCGACAGTGACGGAGTCGTGCACCAGCGCAGCTATGCGGCCGGCGGCTGGTCGGCGAAGTGGGTTCCGGTCGGCACCGCGAAGCTGCACGGTGCTCCGGGGGCGCTCGCTGCCTCCGACGGTTCCATCGTCATCGCGGCGGTCGGTAGCAACAAAACGCTGATGACCTCTACAGGGACTCCTGCAGGGACCTCTGGCCAATACACCTGGAGCGACTGGCAGCCGGTGTCTGCGGCGGCAGACCTGGGCTCCGGTGTCGCGTTGGCGTCGACTCCGGGGACGCCCGGGTTCACTGCGTATGTGCCGCGAGCCTCCGATGAGGGCGTCATGGCGATCGCCTATGCGAACAAGCTTTGGGGTACCCCTGTGCAGACCCCACTGTCGGGCCTTCCCACAGCCGCTACCTCAGGTGACGGCACCGCTTATGTCTTCGTGCGTTCAACCGGTGGTTCCGTCAAGGCCATGAACGGTAACGGCCAGGCCGGCGCCGGTGGCCTCCAGTCCGTACTGCCGCCCGGCGCCACGGCTACCCCCGACGGCCGGGTCGCGGTGGTCACCGCGGAGTCTCCGACGAAGCTGCGGGTCTCGTACTCCGGATAGGCTTGTCACGTGGCTACAGATCCTTCCGAAGAGCTCAAGAACCTCCGCGCGACCATGGCCTCGATCGAGGCCGTGCTCGACCTGGACAGGCTGCGCACGCAGATCGCGGACTTGGAGGAGCAGGCCTCGGCCCCGGATCTGTGGAACGACCAGACCAAGGCGCAGGCCGTGACCTCGAAGTTGTCGGGGCTGCAGGCCGAGCTGAACCGCTTCTCCACGCTGAACCGGCGCCTGGAGGACGTCGAGGTGCTCTTCGAGCTCGGCCAGGCCGAGGGTGACGCGGACACCCTCGCCGAGGTGCAGGGCGAGCTGATCGACGTCTCCAAGGCGGTCGGCGAGCTGGAGGTGCGCACGCTGCTGTCCGGCGAGTACGACGCGCGCGAGGCGCTGGTGTCGCTGCGCGCCGAGGCCGGCGGCGTGGACGCCGCGGACTTCGCCGAGATGCTGCTGCGCATGTACACGCGCTGGGCCGAGCGGCACGGCTACCCGACCGAGGTCTACGACACGTCGTACGCCGAAGAGGCCGGGATCAAGTCCGCGACCTTCGCGGTCAAGGCGCCCTACGCCTACGGCACCCTCTCCGTCGAGCAGGGGACGCACCGCCTGGTGCGCATCTCGCCGTTCGACAACCAGGGCCGGCGCCAGACCTCGTTCGCCGCCGTCGAGGTGGTGCCGGTGATCGAGCAGACCGACCACGTCGACATCCCCGAGGACGAGCTGCGGGTCGACGTCTACCGCTCCTCCGGTCCCGGCGGCCAGGGCGTCAACACCACCGACTCCGCGGTGCGCATCACGCACCTGCCGACCGGGATCGTGGTGTCCTGCCAGAACGAGCGCTCGCAGATCCAGAACCGGGCCTCGGCGATGACCGTGCTCCAGGCCAAGCTGCTGCAGCGGCGGCGCGAGGAGGACCAGGCGAAGATGGACGCCCTGAAGGACGACTCCTCGGGGTCCTGGGGCAACCAGATGCGCAGCTATGTCCTGCATCCGTACCAGCTGGTCAAGGACCTGCGCACGAACCACGAGACCGGCAACACCACCGCGGTGCTGGACGGGGACATCGATGAGTTCATCGAGGCCGGGATCCGCTGGCGCAAGCAGCGGGAAAACGGTTAAAAAGCGACACAAGCCGCTATATAGCGTACTCCGCGCTATATAGCGGCTTTCTCACGTATATGGGCACCACGTATAGCGATGATCCATTAATGGATGGTCGTGGTGAGAAAAGCCACAGCCACGAGCAAGGCCACCAGGACCGCGGTCATCGCCGAGAGGGACATGCCTCCGGACTGGCCGTGCATCTGGGCCCGCTGGCCTCGGCAGACGCTGCACCTGCCCTCGGACACCGGACCTGCGCAGTTCGCGCAAACTAGGTGCTCACAGCACATGCCGCCTCACCTCCTGTGTTCCGTACCCGCCGGCAGCCGGTGCGGATTGTGGTTCCCGGGCGAAGGGGCCATGAACCCCTACTTCCGGCGTGTACTGTCATCTCTACTGTGACACTACGACCGAGCGTACGCATAAGTGCCCGCGGGGGCTTCCTGAAGGCTGCGCTTGTCGCGGAGGCGATGCCAGCATGATCAGATTCGACAAGGTCACCAAGACCTACCCGAGCCAGAACCGCCCGGCGCTGGAGAACATCTCGCTGGAGATCGAGCGGGGCGAGTTCGTTTTCGTCATCGGCTCCTCCGGTTCCGGCAAGTCGACCTTCATGCGTCTGATCCTGCGTGAAGAGCGGCCCACGGCCGGCCGGGTGCACGTGGCGGGCAAGGACCTGGCCAAGTTGTCGAACTGGAAGATCCCGCAGCTGCGCCGGCAGATCGGCACGGTGTTCCAGGACTTCCGTCTGCTGCCGAACAAGACGGTCGAGCAGAACGTGGCCTTCGCCCTGGAGGTCATCGGCAAGTCCCGGCCCACCATCAACAAGGCGGTGCCGGAGGTGCTGGAGCTGGTCGGCCTGGGAGGCAAGGGCGGCCGGTTCCCCAACGAGCTCTCGGGTGGTGAGCAGCAGCGTGTGGCGATCGCCCGGGCGTTCGTGAACCGTCCGATGGTGCTGATCGCCGACGAGCCCACCGGAAACCTGGACCCGGAGACCTCGGTCGGCATCATGAAGCTGCTGGACCGGATCAACCGCGCCGGCACCACGGTGGTGATGGTGACCCACGACCAGGCCATCGTGAACCAGATGCGCAAGCGCGTCCTGGAGCTCGACAGCGGCAACCTGGTGCGCGACCAGTCGCGCGGCGTGTACGGATACGTCCGCTAGAGCGCCCACGAATACGCAGCACTAGAAGCAGAACTCACGTAGGAGCCCCGACCCACTATGCGCGCACAATTCGTCCTGTCCGAGATTTTTATCGGTTTGCGCCGCAACCTGACGATGACCGTCGCCGTCATCGTCTCCGCGGCCGTGGCCCTCGGTATGCTCGGCGTCGCGCTGCTGATGCTGTTCCAGACCAGCCACATGAAGGACTTCTGGTACGGCAAGGTCGAGGTCACGGTGTTCATGTGCACCAAGGACGACCCGAACCTGCACCCGACCACCTGCGCCTCGGGGCAGGCGTCGCAGAACCAGATGAACACCCTGCAGACACAGCTGCAGGCGAACTCGCTGGTCCAGCAGGTCTTCAGCGAGACCCAGGCCGAGGCGTTCGTGCGCTACCAGGCGATGACCAAGGGCAGCCAGAACGGCAACGCGATGTCGGAGTACGTGACTCCGGACCAGATCCCGGCCTCGCTGCGGGTGAAGCTGAAGAACCCGAGCACTGAGAACATCGACGCGATGATCAGCAGCTACCAGGGGCAGCAGGGTGTGGAGACGGTGTCGGACCAGAGGGCCGTCCTGCAACCACTGTTCAAACTCCTGAACGGGCTCACGGTGTCGGCGACGACAGTCGCGGTGGTCATGGTCGGGCTGGCGCTGATGCTGATCGTCAACACGGTACGACTGTCCGCGTTCAGCAGGCGGCGGGAAACCGGCATCATGCGGCTGGTCGGAGCCTCGAACTTCTATATCCGATTGCCATTCCTCATGGAGGGTGCGGTCGCGGGACTGGGAGGCGTGGCGGTGGCGGCGCTGGGCGTCGTCAGCTTCAAGTACTTCCTGATCGACCGGGTGCTCGCGCCCAACTTCACCTCCACCAGCTATGTGGGCTGGGACAAGGTGATGCTGACGGTCGTGATCCTGATCCCGGTCGGCCTGCTGATGGCGGTCGGCGCCAGCGCGCTGTCCCTGCGGAAATACCTGAAGGTCTAGCGGCGTTCTTCGGGGATAATGAACCCCATGCCGAAGGAACAAGGCCAGAAGGTCATCGCCCGCAACAAGAAGGCGCGCCACGAGTACGAGATCGAGGCCACCTACGAAGCGGGCATCTCCCTGACCGGAACCGAGGTCAAGTCCCTGCGGGCGGGTCGTGCCAGCCTCGTCGACGGCTACGCGGTCATCAAGGACGCGGAGGTCTGGCTGCAGGGCGTGCACATCGCGGAGTACGCGGAGGGCACGTGGACCAACCACTCGCCGCGCCGCAACCGCAAGCTGCTGCTGCACCGCGCCGAGATCAACAAGCTCATCGGCAAGACCAAGGAGACCGGCCTCACGCTGATCCCCCTGGAGCTGTACTTCAAGGACGGCAAGGTCAAGGTCGAGATCGGCCTGGCGCGAGGCAAGAAGACGTACGACAAGCGCCAGACCCTCATGGAGCGCCAGAACAAGCGCGAGGCCGAGCGCGCCATGGCGGCCGCTTTCAAGCGGAACAACCGCCGCAAGTAGCCGTCTCCATCACGGTGACCAGGACCGCAGCGTGCCGGCAAGGACGGACAGCCCCTGATCGCTCCCCAGTTCGCCCACGGCGAACCCGCTGGAGTCTGCCCGCCCGAACCGCTACCCTTGGATCACGGCCCCGGGAAACCGGAGCCGACTGCTTGACAACTACACAGAGACGACCAAGCGTCAGAAATCCAAACGTTTCCGACCAGAGTCGTCCGACAAGGGGCCGAACGGTTTCGACATCGGACGTTTTGGCAGGGGAAGCGGGCCGAGGAAGCAGCGATGATCTCGTTAACCACACGCTGCACAAAAAATAACTGCCAACAAGACGCAGCTGAAGTCGCAGACCGCTTACGGTCTCGCCGCCTGACAATAATCAGGTAATGACTTCTGTCGACCCGGGAGCGCCTCCGGCCCGGTAAGACATCATGAGGAGGATCCACCGCCTGACACGGCCACAGGGCCAGGCGGGACACCAATGTGGCTGGGCCTGTCAGCAGCGTGCCTGTGAGACTGCCGGGGCCAACAAAAGCGAACACAGGCTGCGCCCGGAGAAGCCCTGGCAAGTCGCCGATGGACGCGGGTTCAATTCCCGCCGGCTCCACCTTGTGGCTGGTTTGTGTCGCCGGCGGGAATTGAACCCGCGTCCATCGGCGACACGGTCTTGGTCACTTTTGCATGCGATGTGGCGGCATCATCATTTTTGATGATGCCGCCATTGTCGTTCCCGAGTGGAGGTGATCGCGTTCGCGCGGTCGACGGTTCGCGGAAACGAACGGCCTCGCTACGCCGCCGGGGCGTAGTTCTCGGACCTGAACAGCGCTACGAACTCGCCGGGGCCGTACCGCTTGTCGAGCCACCGCTCCAGTGGGGCGAGGTCGCCGGTCAGGGCGGCGCGGACGATGCGGCCATGAAGCTCCGCGGTGGCCGGACCACCGACCTCCGCTAGGAACGCGGCGTAGGGGGCCGTCACGAGTCTGCTATAGCCGATCATGGCGGTGGGCCACGAGTCGCTGCTCTCAGGGTCGCTCGGTCCGTTGCCAGTGGCGTCGAGGAAGGCGTGACGGTCGGTGCCGTCGGCTGGGCACTCGATCCCGACGGTGCGTGCTGTCTCGCTGACGATGGCGGTTGCCTCCCGGTCAAACGCGCCTTCCATGACGACGCCGAGATTGCGAGTGGAGGCCGAGCCTTCCGGGTCGCGGGCGGAGTAAGTCTGGCCGGACTCTCGGCGGTAGTTGATCCCGTGGCGGTGTCGGTGGACGCCAAAGGCACCGAGCCAGTAGGACCGGAACGTCAGGTAGTGATGGCAGTCGTGGACGTAGGCGCGCAGCAGGTCCAGCCCGGTCACGCCGGGTGCGCTGGGGGCCTCGCCGGTCAGATCGCCATAGTGGCTGATGACCGCCGCCGCCTGCACGTACCGGTAACCGGGGGTCTGGATGTCGTCCGGGGCGCGGTAGGGCAGCAGGCGGTGGTGGAATCCACCCCACGCCTCCGTGGTCGAGGCGACCGCGACGAAGACGCGCTCGAACGGCAGCAGGTCGGTAGCCCCCAGGGTCGCGAACCGTTCGCGGCCTAGCCGGAGGCCCTGAAGGATCTCCCGCTTCTGCGCCGTCGTGCCAATCAGCTTTTCGTTGGGCGTGAGCACGGTCAACGTCGTCCCCGAGCCGCCTTCAACTCACTTCACTTGTCCATATCTCGATGCTCTGATTGGCCGCTCCTGGATGGCCGCCGGGCCCAGATTGGAACTTTCGGGCTCGGCGGGCACCCAGCAGCACAAGCGAAAGGGATCGAACGGCGTCCGAAACGACCGTCACTCCGAGGCTGCGGTGGTAACCAGCTCGCGCTGGGCGGCTATCAAGTTCACTAGGTTTTGGTTTTCGCGCTCGGCTTCCAACGTGACACGCGGGATCCGCTCGCTGTTGAGCACCGCCTCGTAACAGGCCGAAAGAATGGCGAGGACATCCGCTGTGGAAAGCTCCCGCTGTATACCGTCGGCGTATTCTGAGATCGCCATGACGATGGATGCGGTACCTGGGGAGAAGTCGTTCTCCTGAAGCGCGTACAGGTCGTCGAAGAACTGCTCTTCGGGTACGCCCAGGGAAGCGTCGCCGAACCTGCCCCGGAACAGGCCCACCGCTTCCCGCGCGAAGCGCACGGTCTCTGGAGCGAAATCCTCTTCGAACGAGGGTTGGAATGATGCGAAGCAAAGGTCGATGGCGTCGAGGCAGAGAGTCTGTCGCCGACCTGGGGAGAGCGTCTCGATCCGCTCGCCCCAGGGCCGGCTTTCCTCATCCCAAAGCAGCATCAAGCATCACCGGTCCCGTCGAGAGTCGCATGATCGTAGCCTAATTCCCTCAGCCCCACGGGGGGATGCGGGCCTGGTCGATGAGTCTGATGTTCGGGAAGTTGAGGGCGCGTCCGGCGCAGTCTTGGCGCTCCGGACCGCAGGCCGGCCTGGATGCGGCGATAACGCCCTTGCCGTCCAGTGTTCCGTCCTCGACAGCATTGAAAAGTATCTGCTCGGCGTGGCTCTCCAGGCCAGGCGTAATGAAGTCGGCTCCATGAATGCGTTCGTAGCCCAGGGAGTCGGCGAGAGCGCGCATCTCCGGTGTCGTCGCGTTGTTGCTGACCGAGTAGACCAAACGGCCGTTGAGTTGGGCGGTTGCGACTGTGATGCCTTGGTCGGCCCTCTTGTTGGCGATGGAGGGTGGATCCCCGATGTTGCGGATCCCGGCGTCGTGCAACGCCGCTGCGTCCGCGAGGAGTTCGTCGTCGGTCTTGACGACGTTGCCTGCCGCTCCGCCGCATGCCAGGCCCAAGGCGTCGGTGAGGATGAGCGGGTTCGGGACGTAGGCGTGGTCGTTGGGAGCCGGCGCCAGCCCCAGCGGGTCTGGCGTGAGGTACGCGGCCGTGTCGGGATCGTAGTACCGGTTGACGTTGTAGTGCAGGCCGGTCTCGGCATCGTGGTACTGGCCGGGGAACCGCAGCGGGCAGTCGACGTCAGGATCGGTGGCCGCGCCGATGGTGCGACCCCACAGCGTGGAGGTGGTGTACCAGGCGATACGGCCGTCCGGCGTCACCAGCTCGGTCGGGGTGCCCACCAAGTCGGTGACTATGGCGTGGAACGCTTCGTCGATGTCCGCCTGCGGCGCATCGGTGGCCCATGAACGGCTGCGCTGGGCTGCGGGACGGAACGTGCCAGGCTCGTAGTCCCACGTCAGCGTGGTCACGGCCCCGTCCTGAGCGACAGCGTTTTGCTCGGCCAGGCGTGGCCCGTCCCAGGCGAAGGTCACCTGTTCTATAGCGGACTCGTCGGCAGCCAGCCGGGTCTTGGTAATCCGGCGCCCCAGTGGGTCGTAGCCGTATCGCCAGGTGACGCCGTCGGGAGTGCGGACCTGCGCAAGACGGTCCTGGCTGTCCCAGCTGTAGAGCCATTCCTTGCGGCGTCCGTCCAGAGTGCGCCGGATGGTGCGGACCAGGCGACCGGCGGCGTCGTGCTCGTAACTACTGCGCCCGGACGAGCGGATCAGAGTCCTGTCGCTTGGCGCGAGCAGTGGCGTGCCGGAGGTTGCGTCGTCTCCCGGAGCCGGCTCGGTTTCAGCGGAAGTGCTGACGTTGCCGAAGGCGTCGTAGGCGTAGTTCTCGGTCCAGGACTCGGCGGACACTGAGGTGACCCGCCCCACCTCGTCGACCGCGAAGCGGCGAGTACCCCGCAGACTGTCCCGAATCTCGGATGGAGAACCGTCAGGAAGCCAGGACCAGCCTCGACTCAGCACCAAGGCCAGCTCGGTGTCGACGTGACTGTCATGAGCCGACCGCGCCGGGTTCGCCGCGAGCAGCTGCTGGGCAGTGAGCCGGCCGGCATCGTCGAACTCGCGAGTGAGCCACGCATCGCCGAGCCCGCGTTCGATCTCGCGGCCCACAGTGTCGAACCCGAAGGTGAGTCGACCGGACCCGGTCTGCAGTTCACTAGGTCGACCGGCGGCGTCGTAGGACCAGTTGGATACGGCACCAGATGGCGTCGTCCGCCGAATCCGGTGCCCTGCTGCGTCGTACGCGTACGTCACACTGCGGCCGTTGATGGTTTCGGTCAGCAGGCGTCCGGCCGCATCGCGGGTGTACTCGACCGTGGCGTCTGGTCCCGAAGCCGTGACAAGGCGGCCGAGGGTGTCGTAGGAGTAGAGGCAGGTGCCGTCAGGGGTTTGGCGCTGAGTGACGCGGCCCGCTGCGTCGCGGTCCAGTGTGATCCGCTGGCCCAGACCGGTTGTGCGAGCGCTGAGGCGGCCGGCAGCATCGTGTTCGTACGTAAGGGTCCTGCCGATGAAGTCGGTCTCGCGAAGGAGTTGGCCGGCGGCGTCGTACTCGTAGTGCCAAGTGGCCCCAGCGGTGTTCGTGACGTCGGTGAGCCTGAGCTCCGGGTCGTAACCGAACTCGTGCCGAACGCCGTCCGGGCCAGTACGCGCGACGATCCGGCCGAAGGCGCCACGTTCGAATGTGGTGACCCCACCCGTCGGGTCGGTGCTTTGGACGATCTGACCCTCGGGGTCGTAGAGCCATTCGGCCTGGGCGCCGTCCGGACCTCTCCGCCACGCCGGCGAGCCCTCGATGGTCCAGGCGCACTCCGTCACCGCCCCAACGGCGTTGCGAAGCCAGACGATCCGGCCGAAGGCGTCGCGGCGAGCGCTGACCCCGGTGCCGAGGGGTCCAGTGGCGCCGATCGCCAGCCCTGCGGCATCAGCTTCGTAGAACATCGTCGACCCCACAGGATCGACGGTTTCGACGAGCGCGCCGTTGTCTGCGTACCTCTGATGCAAAACGGCGCCGGTGGAGTCGGTTGCCGAGACCAAGTTGCCGCGCTGGTCATACTTGCGGCTCCAGCCGTCGCCGCCTGGCAGATGCGCTGCGGTTATCTGGTGATGGGCGTTGTACTCGAGCTCCGTGACCGCGCCGTCCGGGCTCTCGACGCGGATGACGTCGCCCTGGCTGTCGCGGCCGTAGCGCGTTGTGGCTCCCATTGCGTTGATATGCGACAGCAAGCGGCCGGCGACGTCGTGTTCGGTCAGAGACGTGTTGCCAAGTGGGTCGGTGAGCGTACAGATGTGTCCCAGGTCGTCGTACCGGTAGACCGTGGAGGCGCCCAGCGAGTCGGTGAAGGTGGTGATCCGGCCGTCAGTGTCGTACTGGAAGGTGCCGGAGACCGAGCCGTCGTTGCCGCCGGTGTGGATGACCCGGCCCAAGGTGTCGTATTCGTATTCGTAGCGGTAGCCGACGCGGTCGACCCAGGCGGTGATCCGGTCGGCGTCATCGTGTTCGTACGTGTAGGGAATGCCGGAGGAGTTGACGACACTGGTCAGTCGTCCGCGCTCGTCGTAGCGGAACTGCTTAACAACGGCGCCGTGTTCGGATCCGTCCAGAAGACGCAGACTGGCGATCCTCGGGCCCGCCCCAGTAACAGCGGTGTCGACCGCGATGCGGTAGGCGGGATGAACCACGTTTGTCGGAGTACCGTGTTCGTCGCGCTCGATGCTGGTCCGGTTGCCGCTGCGATCGGTGATGGCAGTCAGGTCCCGGATCTGCCCGACTTCATTACTGAAGTGGACGTGGACAAAGTGCCTCGTCCGGCCAGTCCAAGGATCGGTGATGCGGATCTCGTCACGCTCACGGTCCCAGGTCAGCGGCCAACGTGCGCCCCGCGCGGGCAGGACTTCCTCATCGCTGTTGGGAATGAGGTAGTCCAGGCGCTGGGCGTCGTCGCCTGCGAAGTGGATCCCCACGGAGTTGATCGATATGCGCTGGTCGAGGGTCGACGCCCAGCCTGGTCCGAACAGTCGGCCGACGTCATTGCCTGACGCGTACGCGCGGCGCAGGACCACCGGCAAGATGCCGGGCAACGCCAGATCGGTTTCGTCGGTGAGCATCCACCCAGACACGACGTCCACCGGGTCGGTCAGGCAGGTCGCGCCCTCGTTTCCTTCAGCAGTCCGGACGTCGTTGCCGATACCGCTTTCTGCATCCTTTTCGGCGCCGGTAAGAGCCGACGTGCCGCCCTCTTCGGCTTCCGTGCCGAGCTTGCCCAGGACCTTGCCGCCCAGCGAGCCGAGAGCCCGACCGCCGAGATAGGTGGCCCCCATCATCCCAGCGCTGAGCAACGCGTCTTTGAAGTGGCCCTGCATCGCATCGCCGGCGATCTGCATGCCACTACCGACCAGGGCGACGATGTTGTCGGCCTCGGCCAACCCGGCGGTGATGACGTCCACGCCCGGAATCCATGACGTGGCCAGGGCGATGACGTCCAGCACAGGGGCGATCTCACCGGCGATCTCGGCAATCTTGCCTCCCCACGCGGCCAGGTCCGCGCCGATGTGCTCCCACCAGTGCTTATTGTGGATGCCATCGGACTGGGCGTGGCCAATGGCCTTGGCACATTCCTTCGCGGCGGCGATCCGGTCGTCATAGGCCTGGTGAGCCTGCGTGGTCAACGCCGCCATGTGGCTCTTGGCGTTGTTCAGGTTGGTCTGTGCAGTGTCATGCGCGGTTTGAGCGTCAGTGACAGCCTGCGGGTTCAGGCTGGCGGCGTGGTTCTGCTGCGCGGTCTTCAGATCATCCGCGGCAGCGTTCGCGTTGGTGGTGGCACGCTGCAGATCTACTTGGGCGTCCTGCGCCTGCCGCAGTGCTGAATCGGCCTTGGCCTGGGCGGCCTGCAGCTTCGGCGCATACGCCGACAGAGCGTCGGAGGCCTCGCTGTAGGAGGTGTACAGCTTCTGCAGTCGACCTGGAAGCGGTCCATAGTTCGACTTGAACGCCTCGGCGGTCTGGCCCACCCATTGCAACGCCGCAGTGTCCGATCCGAAGGATTTCAGGCTCCGATACGCCGACTCGACGTCATGCGCGAAGTCCCCGAATTCCTTGGCCAGAGCCTGCACGGACTCCGCAACGCCAGGCGTCGGATCGCCATCCAGGCCCAGGATGTCCCAGCCGGTTGGACGCGCCATCAGTGTCCTCCCCGAATGGCTTGTGCGTCACAGACCGTGCTTATCTCGGCGCCGAGATCCACCGTTGTTCCCCCGTTTCCCCGTTCTCGATCTACAGCGAGGGTTGAGTCTACAAACTGATCGGGGCTCCGGTAACCCCGGAGTATGAATCGGTCACTTACCGTTTCCGTTTCGGGTGCATGCTTCGGCGCGATTGCTGCAGCCGGATTACTTCGACCCTGGTAGCGGGCTGTGACAGCTGCCCGTTTCTTGCGCGGCCGCACCGAGGCGGTCGAGTACGTCTCGCACAGTCCCGGCATCGAGATCCGGCCCGGGATTTATATCGCGGCCCGTGGTCGCAGAAGCCTGATCAACTGAGCCCGCACCTAACCGTCCGCTATCAGCATCACCCGTTCGGCTTCACAGCGGGCCCCAGAACGGGGCCGTGCTCGTCGCCCACGCAGGAATTACAGGGTCCCAGCGCCAGGTGAACCACCTCGCAATCCATCCGCCGCGGCCCGGCTTGGTTCTTACTGGCAACTGGCCGTAGTGTCCTGCTCGCGGTTGGCATGAGCCTGTCATGCTCTTGTGCCGAGGGCAGCTCACAGCCACAGCAGGGTGAGCATGGTGCCTGCGGTCAGGTACGGCCCGAGCGGGATCCGGCTCTTCAACCGACCGCGGAACAGCTGCACCACGCCCCAGACCGTTGCGATCCCCCAGGCGACGGCGAACCCCTCAACCACCGATCCCCAACTCCGCGCGCCGAGCGTGAGCCCGATGAGCCCGGCGAACTTCAGGTCTCCGAGACCGGTATCTGTGAACAGGCAAAGCACAAGGAACACCCCGAGCACCACCCCGCTGGCCTCCACCGCCCGGAGCATCGTGGCGTCGTCGCCGAACCAGTGGGCGTTGAGGCCCAGAAGTGCCAGGATCGCCGGGTAGGACGGCAGGGTGAGCCAGTCCGGCAGCCGCATTACGGCGATATCGATCGCCGCCAGCAGGGTGCCGACCATTGCGAAGTAGCCGTAGACGATGAACTGGTCATCGCTATTCAGCCGGACGATCACCAGGAACAGCTCGACGTCAATGCACGCCAGGGCGGCGATCCACCCCCAGCGTGACATACGGACCCGACGCCGCCCGCCATCCCCGACGCCGGACTCCATGCCGCGATCGATGTAGGTCTCCGCGATCTGGTTCAACACCGCACGGGTCGCAGGGACCATCTCCGACACCTGGGTGCTGGCGATGCGTGCCTGTACGAGTGCGTCGGCCAGGCGGCGGGTCTGCGGCGAGGCGTTCGCGGCACGCGACAGGAGACGGTTCGACATGTTTCAGGGATCCCTGCGGTCTCACCCGGCGGTCCGCCGGTAGTTGCGATCCGGCATCAGCCAGAGGTCTGAGTCACCGTAGGAGCCGTGGCTAGGCCGCAGACGCATGTACGGCCGTGTCCTTCCGCATGTCACACGATCGGGTGGATCAGCGTCGTTGCGGACAGACTGGAGCGTTCCTGGCCCGGCGGATGTTCGGCGTACCGCCGCGCAGCGAAGTCGGCGTGTTCGCGCTATCCGACGTCCGCGCACGGCAAGGCCGCCTAGGACGACTGAGGCCGACTGCACCGCGCGCTGCTGAACCTGTTCGGATCTCGACACGCACCGCCGCTTCCCTCGCGAGGTCGCCGAAGCCAACGCCGCCCGGTTACTGCCAGCCCGGCCACCGAAGCCGAGATTATCCGCGAGCACCCAGAAGAGTTGAATCTGCGCACCGGCCCTTGACTGGCCGTGAGTGTGGAGACCTCTGTTCGGGTGGGCGGTGTCAGACGAGGCCGATAGGCTGGGCGACCGTTGAGGTACGCGTGGGGTCGGCGGCGGAAAGGCGGACGGTGGGCACCTCGGTTCAGGACGTGATTCGGGATATCCGCGCGAAGGCGACTAGCAACTCCGAGCGTGGCTCGCTGTTCGAGCAACTCATGGTCGGCTACCTGGTCACCGACGCCTTGTTCGCCGACCGGTTCGAAAAGGTGTGGCGCTGGAAGGACTGGCCTGGCAACGGCGGTCGTCCAGACACCGGGATTGACCTAGTCGGCCTGGAGCGGGAGGGCGGGGGCTTCTGTGCCATCCAGTGCAAGTTCTACGAGCCGGATCACACGATCACCAAGCCGGACATCGACTCGTTCCTTGCCGCTTCCAGCAAGGTCGAGTTCACTAGCCGACTGATCATCTCCACGACCGAGAAGTGGAACCAAAACGCAGAGGACGCGATTACTGAACAGCAGCCACCGGTTAACCTCATCGGGTTGGCTGAGCTGGCCGCGAGCTCGATCGACTGGGACGCAATCACGATCACCGGGGACCTACAGATCGACCTCGCCGACTTCCATCGTCATGATCGCAAGCAGCCGCGCGAGCATCAGGAAACGGCGATTGCAACGGTCCTTGAGGGCTTCGCCGACCATGACCGCGGCAAGCTAATCATGGCGTGCGGTACTGGCAAGACATTCACCGCGCTGAAGATCGCCGAAGAGCTCGCCAACCGGAAGGTGATGGGCGACGACGGCGACGAACCGACCCGGGTGCTTTTCCTCCTGCCCTCGATTTCGCTGCTGTCGCAGACGTTGCGGGAGTGGACTGACAACACCGAGCTGAACTTGCATCCGTTCGCAGTCTGCTCGGACGCGAAGGCCACCGCTCGCGCAGCGAAGGACGACAGTCAGGACATCCGGGCCCATGACCTAGCCTTGCCGTCGACGACTGATCCGAAGGTACTCGTTGCCCGGACAATGAAGTCGAAGGCCGGCACAGGCGAGCTGAGTGTGATTTTCTCCACCTACCAGTCGATCGACGTGATCAGCCAGGCCCAGGCGATGGGGATGCCGGAGTTCGATTTGATCGTTTGCGACGAGGCGCACCGTACGACCGGGGTCACCCTGGCGGGTGCGGACGAGTCGCACTTCGTGAAGGTCCATGACAACGACTTCTTGGCCGCTGCCAAGCGCCTGTACATGACCGCGACCCCGCGAATCTACACCGACAGCAGCAAGGAACAGGTCAGTCGCAGCGACGCCATGCTGGCGTCGATGGACGACGAGAAGCTGTTCGGACCGGAGTTCCACCGCCTCGGCTTCGGCGAGGCAGTGGAGAGGAAACTGTTGACCGATTACAAGGTAATCGTTCTGGCCATCGACGAGCAGTACGTCTCCGCACATTTCCAGGCGCAGTTCGCCAACGACGGCGAACTGAACTTGGAGGACCGCTGCAAGATCGTCGGCTGCTGGAACGCCCTATCCAAGCGTTCAGGCCGCGATGCGGAGTCCGGTGGCGGGTTTGCCCCCGACGAGCCGCCGATGAAGCGAGCCGTGGCGTTCGCCGCGAATATCGCTGCATCCAAGAAGATCCGAGATCTGTTCCCCGACACCGTCGACCAGTTCCGGACCGGCCCGAACGATGGGGTACGCTGCGAGGTCCACCACGTCGACGGCACCATGAACGCCCTTGTGCGCAACAAGGAGCTGAACTGGCTCAAAGAGGATTCAGACGAGGGCAACTGCCGGATCCTCACCAACGCCCGATGCCTGTCCGAGGGCGTCGACGTGCCGTCGTTGGACGCGGTGCTGTTCCTGAATCCGCGCAACTCCCAAGTCGACGTCGTGCAGTCCGTCGGGCGCGTCATGCGCAAGGCCGACGGCAAGGACTTTGGGTACATCATCCTGCCGGTCGCGGTGCCGGCAGGGATGCCGCCGGAGAAGGCGCTGGACGACAACCGGCGTTTCCAGGTCGTCTGGCAGGTGCTGCAGGCACTGCGCGCCCACGACGACCGGTTCAACGCCATGATCAACAAGATCGAGCTGAATAAGCAAAAGCCCGACAACATCATGCTGATCCCGGTCGGCGACGAAGACGGCCTCGGCGACGGTCCGAACTTGGACCCGACCCAGCTCGCTCTTCCGTTCGGCGAGTGGGACGACGCGTTGTACGCAAAGATCGTGAAGAAGGTCGGCGAGCGGACGTACTGGCAGCAGTGGTCCAAGGACGTCGCCAAACTCGCCGAGGAGCACGTCGACCGCATCGCCCAAGCGCTCAAGGACGCTGACAAGCAGGAGCGATTCGAGGCGTTCCTGACCGAACTGCGCAACACGATAAACCCGGGCGTCACCGAGGCCCAGGCCATCGACATGCTTGCTCAGCACCTAATCACTAAGCCGGTCTTCGAGGCGTTGTTTGCCGGATACCAGTTCTCAGAGAAGAACCCGGTTTCGGTGGCGATGCAGTCGATGCTGGAGGCATTGGAGGATCGAACCCTCGGCACTGAACACCAGAAGCTGGAGAGCTTCTACGACTCGGTACGCCGGCGGGCTGAGGGTATCGACAACCACGAAGGCCGACAGAAGGTCATCACCGAACTGTACGAGCAGTTCTTCAAGACAGCGCTGCCCAAGACCGCTGACGCCCTCGGAATCGTCTACACACCGGTCGAAGTTGTTGACTTCATTCTGCGCGCCACTGACCAGGCGCTCGGCAAGTATTGGGGCGTCGGGCTGACCAGCGAGGGCGTGCAGGTACTGGACCCGTTCACTGGTACCGGGACGTTCCTGGTGCGGCTGATGGAGTCTGGGCTGATCAAGCCCGAGGACCTGCTTCGCAAGTACACTTGGGAGCTGAACGCCAACGAGATCCTGCTGCTGGCCTACTACATCGCCGCGATCAACATCGAAGCCTCTTTCCACCACTGCTACCGGATGGAGAACGTCGACGTCGACCAGACGTACATCCCATTCAACGGGATCGTGCTGACCGATACCTTCCAGATGAGCGAGAGCGCGCAGGAGGCGCTGCCAATCGTCCTGGAGGGGAACCACGAACGGGCAGAGCGACAGAAGAAGCTCGACATCCGCGTCATCATCGGCAATCCGCCATACTCGGTCGGACAGGACAGCCAGAACGACAACAACCAGAACCTGAAATACGGCGCGCTCGACGCGCACATCGCCGTCACCTACGCGGCGCAGTCGACAGCTACGAACAAGAACTCGCTCTACGACTCATACATCCGTGCCATCCGCTGGGCCACCGACCGGATCAAGGATGAGGGCATCGTCTGCTTCGTCTCCAACGGCGGGTACATCGACGGCAACACCGCCGACGGACTGCGCAAGACGCTCGTCAGCGAGTACGACGCCATCTATTGCTACAATCTACGCGGGAACCAGCGGACCGCTGGCGAACTGTCACGGCGTGAGGGCGGTAAGATCTTCGGCTCCGGCAGTCGGAGTACCGTCGCAATCCTGCTGCTGGTCAAGGGCGGTGAGGCTGCCACGATAGCCGAGGGTGGCTGCCGCCTGTTCTACCGCGACATCGGCGATCATCTCAGTCGGGAGCAGAAGTTGGCGATGCTCGCCGGGCAGGACCTCGGGTCCGTGGACTGGGAGCTGATTGAGCCGAGTCCACAAGGTGACTGGATCAACCACCGGGACGACCGGTTCGACGCTTTCCAGGAAATCGGAGATAAAACTGCCAAGCAGATGGGCGTCTTTGGCCTTCATTCGCCAGGTGTGCAGTCGAACCGCGACGCCTGGGTCTATAATTTCTCAAAGCAGCAAGTCGAGCAGAACGTAGAAGCGACAGTCAGTTTCTTCAATAGCCAGGTTGACGAATATAAGGCCGCCTCCTCTGGAAGCAAGTTGGACGCTGATGCGTTCGTCGACCGAGACGGCGCGCGTATTAGCTGGACGTCCGGATTGATTGCTGATGTCGGGCGCGGGCGACGCCTTGAGTTTGACCCATCGTTGATCCGGCAGAGCGTATATCGCCCGTTCTCTAAGCAGTACTTGTACTTTGGTGGTGGACTGAACCATCGGCCGGGAAAGACCTCTCGAATGTTCCCTGAGCCGGGCGTCGCCAACGTCGGCTTCTACAACGTCGGCAATAGTTCAGCGGTACCTTTTTCGGTGATCATGGTCGACTCGGTACCCGATCTACATGTTACGGGGGCCGGCAGCGCTGGCCAGTTCTTCCCCCGCTACCGCTTTGACGAAGCCGAGCACGATCTGTTCTCCGCGGCCTCCGACACCCCCGGCTATACCCGCATCGACAATATCACCGACGCGACACTGAAATCCTACCGTAACACCTACGGCAGCTCCGCATCGAAGGACGACATCTTCTACTACGTCTACGCCCTGCTCCATTCGCCCGAGTACCGCGAGACGTTCGCCGCCGACCTGAAGAAGTCGTTGCCGCGCATCCCGAAAGTCCGCGACTTCCAGGACTTCGCCACCGCCGGCCGTGCTCTAGCTGATCTACACCTGAACTACGAGTCGGTCCAGTTGTACCCGCTGACGGAGACCCCATCGGCCCCGACGTCAAACCCGAGGGCGTTCTACAGGGTCGAGAAGATGAAGTTCGGTGCCACGGGCGACAGGTCGAAGATCCACTACAATCGCAACGTCACCGTCTCTGGCATCCCCGCCGAAGCATACGACTATCAGCTCGGCGCTCGCAGCGCGATCGAGTGGATCATCGATCGGTACCAGGTCAAGACAGACAAGGCCAGCGGCATCGTCAACGACCCGAACGACTGGTCCGACGACCCCCGCTACATCATCGACCTCCTCGCGCGGATCGTCACCATGAGTTTGGAGACGATAAAGATCGTCAACGCGCTCCCGACCCTCGACATTCTCGACGAGTGAGCCCGGCGCAAAAGCGCTGATTACTCCGCTGACCAGCCACGAACCGTCCCGACGAACTCCGACATAACAGCCCACAGCCCAGCGCATCGCATTACAGTTGACCGGAGAACCCGACTACGAAGGATCGCCTCGATGTCCACCGACCTGCGGGAACAAGCGGCGTTGATCGCCCTGCTCCGTCGTGGCGGAAGGAACTGGCAGGAGATCGCTGGAGCCGTCGAACGCGCAGGGTCAGCGACGCGGGTTTTGAAGGACGAGCCAGACGGCCAGGATGCTCTGTTCGAGCTTGAGGAACAGTTTGACCTGTCGGATATCGAAGACGAGATCACGAAGTGGCGGGGTAAGGGGTTCGGATTCCTCACACTCCTGGACGCCGATTACCCAGCCCGGCTGCGAATGGTCCACCAGCGTCCGCCGTTTCTGTTCGCCAACGGGACTCTGGCACCGGACGACCTTGCCGTCGCCGTAGTCGGGACTCGCGAGCCCTCGCCACGCGGCCTGAGTCAGGCGTCAGCGATCGCCGAAGGCCTGGCACAGCGCGGCGTAACCGTGGTGAGCGGTCTGGCCAAGGGGATCGACGCTGCGGCACACCGAGCTTGTCTGGATGCTGGCGGACGGACCGTTGCAGTCATCGGGACCGGTATCCGCCGCTCCTACCCCGCACAGAACGCCGAGCTTCAGCGTGAGATCGTTCACAAGGGCCTGGTGCTGTCCCAGTTCTGGCCCGATGCTCCGCCGACGAAGCAGTCTTTTCCGATGCGCAACGCCGTGATGAGCGGCTACGCGCTCGCAACAGTGGTTATCGAAGCCGCGTACCAGAGCGGCGCTCGGATGCAGGCACGGCTGGCGCTGGAGCACGGTCGGCACGTCTTCCTGATGAAGTCCTTGCTGATGCACGAATGGGCGAGAGAATACGCACAGCGACCGAACGCGACGGTCGTGGAGTCGGCCGAAGAGGTGTTCCAGGGGCTGGATGGGCTCTTCCCGGCACCTGACGAGTTGGTCTGGACATAGAACGGGGAGGACAGGGGCGGCCGTGGTCAGTGTCCAGCAGGTCAGCGACCAGTACACCAATAAGATCCTGATCCATCCGCCTGGCCTCGCCGACGGTGTGTGCGGCGTGTGTCACACCTGGGTCACCGGCTATAGCCTCTGTTGGGCCTGCAAAGAGAACCGCGGCAAGTTCGGGCAACTCGCGGCGGACGTCGTCGTTCCGATCGGCATGTCCGTGAAGGGCCAGCAATACGCTCACGAACTTCACAACTACAAGGACGGCCGCGATTCTCGGACGGCCTTGTTGATCGGTGCTCGACTCGCATGCGTTCTCTGGCGGTTCTTGACCGAGCATGAAGCCTGCGTCGCACGCGCGGCGGGCGTGGAGGCCGCAGCGTTTCAGGCGGTGACGACGGTCCCGAGCGGCAGTGGGAGGATTGGCGAACACCCCCTGCGACGCATGGCTGCGACGTGGGTTGAGCCGGCGAGGAGCCGCTACGTCGACCTGCTGGAAGCGACGAATGCGAACAGCAAGGAACGCGATCACGAGGTCGTCGTGGATCGGTACCGGATGCGCGAAAAGTCGGTCAAGGGCGCTTCGGTCTTGCTGATCGACGATACGTGGACGAAGGGCGTTCACGCGCAGGCCGCCGCGGCGACGTTGAAGGCCGCTGGCGCCACGCACGTCGCGGTCCTCGTTCTTGGACGCCACATCAATCCGGAGTATCAGGATCACAAACTCCTCGTGGGCCGCGCCGCGCAGCGGCCGTTCACCTGGGACTGGTGTTGTGTCCACGACCTACCGAACGGGCTCTGGTAGACAGCGAAAGGACTAGATGCAGGGAAGCCTCACCGCCGCATCGTGTCACGGGCGAAGCTCTCGAGGATGCGGGTGCTGGGTACCTCGGACAGCGAGACCAGACGGTTAGCCAGAGCAACCGGGATGAGTGCGTTGTCGTACATGGAGCATCGTAGCTCGGCGAGCACAGCGAAGACGTTCTCGACGCACAGATAGTCCCACAAGCTGGGCGCGGGGTTGTGTCCTCCCCGGGTCGGCACCGTGGCCACGTAGGTGCTGCGGTCTGCGGCCTTGAAGATGATCTTTCCGCCCCAGTAAGTGTTCTGACCGTAGGTGATGGTCGAGCCGGGGTCGCCGGGGACGATGTACTTGTAGATGTAGTCGTTCGAAAGCGGGAGTGCGACGCCGGCGATCGGGCCGTCGGCGAGGGCCGCGTCCATGGCCTCGTCGAGCGTTTTCTCGATGTGCATCGCATGTTCCACGAACGCGCCGCTCTTTTCGAGACCCACGATGTTTAGCAGCGGCAGGCGCTTAGTTTGGTCGGCCGGGTCGGGAAAGGCCGCGAGGAAGTCCGCGAGTTCGCGTAGCGGGTCGCTGAGGTCGGCGACCTGGCCGAACAGGGCGAGCGGGCCATCTTTGATGAACAGGAACTCGCGCAGCAGGATTGGCTTCATCTCCCACAGCGTGTGGATGACGTTGACGAGGGCGAGTGTTTCCAGCACTGACATGAGGAATGATGTGGTGCGGCTTGCACCTTGCTCCTCGTCGATCAGTTCGTGGAGTCGAAGGACGTCGGCGAGGTAGACCGGGCCTTCGCAATGCGGGCACTGCTGGTGGATCGGCGAGTCATGTCTGAGAGTGAGGCCGTCGTAGTCGCAGCCAGTGATGGGCGCATTCGGGCACCGGCGAAGTCGTCGGGCCTTCGCCGGAGCATCGATCCAGCGTCGGAAGAGCAGCCAGCGCAGCGTGTCGTAGAGTGTGCGCTCGCCGTCGGGGTGCCCTTTCAGGAACTCGTGAACTGTGAGCCGGAAGGAACCCTGGAGGCTCAGGCCCCGGCGGGAGATATTGTGTGTGGGTGCTGCCAGTTGGAAGCGCTCGATTTTCTTGAGCTTGGCGAGGTCCTCAGGAGCGATAAACGGTTCCTCATCGAGCGCACGGAGGTCGTCGAGTCGGAATATGAGCGGCCCGAAGGCGAAGAACGTGATGGCGGCCGATGGGAACTCCTGCCGCACGACGGCTTCACGGAAGCTGCCGTCGACCGCCACCACATGCCTGATTGGCATGCATTCCGGGAGCCCGACCGTGACTAGTTGGTCTTGCACGGTCTGGGTGTCGGCCGCGCGCGGAACGCTGCATTCCGCGATGAGTGCCTGGACCTGCGGCGACGCGATGATGTTCGCGTGTGAGATCTTGCTGGCGCGTTCCATTGGTTTGCGGCCACGCACGCTGGAGTAGGACACCGTCAGCTTCCCATCACCTTGAACGGGTCGACCTGGATCGGCACTATGAACGTGTTCGAGTCGGTCTTGAGCCGGATGAAGCCCTTGTCGATCGTCCGGCGCAGGCTGTCGGTAAAGTCTTCGAAGTCGTAGTACTTGTCCAGCTCGCGCAGCTCGTCCCGGTTGTTGAGGTGGGATACGAACCAGTTCTGGGTGTTCTTCAGGATGCTGCTGGAGATGGAGCTGACTTCCTGGGTCGCGTAGCACAGTCCGATCCGCAGCTTCTGGCCTTCCTTGGCCAGGCGGTTGTAGATCTGGGTGAGGTCCTTGTCGTCCTTGCGCGGGAAGAGGTTGTGGGCCTCCTCGAAGTACATCTGGATGAAGTTGGTCTGCTGGTTCTTGATGAACCGGTCCATCGCCTCGACGAAGATCTTGCGGGAGACCCGGTCCGAGTACGTCCGCTGGATCTGGGGATCGCCTTGCGAAAGGTCCAGGATGACGATCTTTCCGGCGCGCAGGAGCTCGATGATCTCGTCTTCGAACGGCTTGGCGATGCTGGACGTGTGAAGGTCGCGGTGTTTGATGAGCTTGCGGTAGCCGGCCTCGTTCGGAGCCCCGCCGGGTTTGGCTCGGCGGGTGAGGAAACGCATCAGCGTCTGCGTGTCCTCATCAGCCCAGTCGCGCCCCTTCTTCTCGCGCTTGAGCGCCTGGAACGGCCCATTCTGGTCGTCGTAGTTTGCCCAGGCGGCACTGAACCAGGTGATCGCGTCGTCGAGGGTGATTCCCTTGCTGGGATCGACGCCGCCAAGCCCGGGGATGCCACTCTCCATGATTGTCTTGTTCGAGGAGAACTTGACCTTGATGCCGCCGTCACCGTAGCCGGCGCTCTTCAGGCACGCGAGATACGCCGCCTTCATCACTGCGTGTCGGGTTGTCGCCGAGAAATCGGTGGCGTCCGGCTCGGTCCAGTCGATCGAGCAGAAGGCACGTGTATAGGTGCTCGTGTCGTCGCCCAGCAGGCTCGCAAGTAGGCTGTGTCCCTCGACGACAGACTCGTAGAAGTTCAGCTTCATGACCTTGAAGCCGGTCTTCTCCAGGACGCTGTAGCGAGTTACGTCCAGCGGGTACTGCTCGTAAATCGCCGTCCCCTCATCCTGCTGGTTGGCGTTCGCGTACTCTCCATTGATATCAAAAATGATCTGACCCACCGTCAGGAGCGTCTCGTCCTTGATCTTGACGCCGGATCCGCCGATCTTGACAGTCGCCTGGATGATCTTCTTCACGGAGTTCGACTTCCCGGTACGGGTCATTCCGAACAGCGCCGTTCGCTTGCCGAGGAAGTCGAGCGCGGAAACATAGACGGGGACCTCGTCACCACCGTGGTGACGGAGGCTCGAGCTGTAACGGACCCGGCCGATGCGCTCGTCGCCCTTCCCGCCGGGGATGCCGTCCTCGCGGAAGTTGACGATGTACTCCAAGACCTTGCCGCTCGGCTTGACGACACGGTAGTTGTGCGGCGCGTAGAAGTTGTCCAGATCGCCGGCAAACCGCGTCGCACGGTTCGTATCCCGGTAGAACGTGCCGATCACCCGGCACTCTAGGCCGGAGAACTGGAACTCTGCGCGGGTGTAGGAATCTAGGGGAGCGCCCCCATCTTCGCGGGGAGCTTCTTTGTAGTGATCGACCATGGCCATGACCATGTCGTCATCGGTCGGGAGCTTGGTGGGACGCAGCACGCGCAGCAATATCGCCTCGTCGATGCCCGGCTCGCCGTTGTACAGGGCCAGCAAGAACGCGCCAGCGGGAACGCCGCCGACACTGTGCTTCCACTTGTCGTTGCTCATCAGCCGCAGGCGGTCGAAGTCGAGGTAGAAGGGCCGTCCGACAAACGCATCGTCCTTGCGGCTCTCGACGAACAGGTCGACGCTGGCCAGCTGCTTGAGTTCCTCGAAAATAGACTGCATCTCCACCGGGTCTTCCCCCCTGCGTCAGGTGTCTACTTGCGGATGTCAGCGAACGTGGACCGACCCCACGATGGCGGGACAACGTCCGGAAGCCGCTGCTCGTTGGGGCTCAGCAGGAGCATCCGGTCGACTTTGGTGGCCCGGCCGCTGTTGTGCTTCCAAATGCGGCTGACTTTTCGGTCCTGGGGGATCTCGTCGGCGATGATCCCGTGCAGGTACCATCCCTGCTCTCGAAGCACGCCGTCCCATACAGCTTGTGCAAGGTTTAGGTCCTCGTCACCGCGCCGGACATCGCCGATCACAAGGCAGGCGTATCCGTCCTCGGCAACAATGCGCCGCAGATTGGCAGACACGGACGTCATGAACTCGATGTAGCGCTGAAGCGATGCCGACGCCATGAGCTTCTGATCGACCGCCGCTGACGTCTCACCCAGGAACCACAGCCGAACCCAGTTGTACTTGCCGTACTTGATCACCTGGAGGTACGGCGGTGAAGTGAAGATCAATTTGGGGCGGCGCCTGATGAGCCAGGGCGGCGGGGATGCAGTTGCGTCGTGAGCCCAGCTTCGTCCTGCTTCCAGCTTCACGGCCGGTAGATCGAGACGCGCAAGGCGGGTCCTTAGCATGGCGAATACATCGACCTCTGGCGCCTGGAGTCTGTGTTCGTCGATATACCTGGCGACATACCCGGGTGCCATGGCAAACGTGTTCGGCATGCTGATGGAGAAGCCTTGGGGGCCGGACTTGTTGTGGTTGGCGTGGAGCATCCCGAGGATGGTGGCGATGAGGAAGCAGTCGACGTCGCGCGCGCGGTCCAGCTCGTTGCGTAACCAGTTCAATTGCTTGAGTGTCTGTTCGCTGTACAGCATGGCGATGGTGTCAGGAACATCGTTAGCCGACACAGTCGACGACGCATATCCCGATTCAAGTTTGGAAAGTCGCGCAAACAAAGCTCGGCGGCTCGGCACGTGGATCTTCGCTTGAGTCAGCACCACCGCCATGGGATTCGCGTCGCTGCCGTAACCCAGCCGTCCCTGTAGAGCCGCTTCCAGGCAGACGGTTCCGCGTCCGGCGAATGGGTCATAGACAGCATCACCCGGCTGCGTGAGCCAGTCGATGAAGAAGTGCGCGAGCTGTGGTGGGAACATGGCGAAGTAGCTGCACAGGCTATGCAGCGAATGCCCCCACCGACGCGGCGCGGCACGCCAGAACTCCGGCAGATCCTGAATCCCCGCGTCCACTGATCGACCCGTTCCTGAAGATGAGAGTTAAGTCGAAGCTGCCTTGGCTAGGCATCGCGCGAGCCCGCCACGCGGTGTGACATTAGCAGCACCGTGCGAGTCATACCAGATCTCGTCGACGTCGGGACTGGCCTAGGCGTCGTGCTTCAGAACGTCGGGCACAGTGGTGGACTCTCTAAAGAGTCTCAAGCGCTCTCAAGGTATGACTCGATATCGCCGAGGTCACGGCTGGCGCGCGTCAAAATAACTGGCGAATCACTTCACCTCGAACGCCTCGCTGCGGGTCAGGGTCTGCAGCCACGATGGCGCGTTTCGTTGCCACGGCCTCGAACGTCGGGGCGGGCTTCGCCGCGATTTCGCCGTGCGGCGAATACGCGGTGAGGTTGGGGGCGGATCGCCAGGAGGCGGCTCCGTCGCAGGTCATTGAGATGGCGTGCCAACTACTTTTAAAGACCCGCTGGCTCCACACTGAGTTAACTGCGGCGCAAGCGGCGCGAGCGGGGGCTCTGCCACCCGCACCCCCTCGCGTGTGGTCGCGTGAGGCGGGAATTGAACCCGCGTCCACGCGGGGTCCGTGAGTTGATTGTTTTCGAATGTGGCACCGTCTTTCGGGACGGTGCCGCATTTTTTGTTGCGGCTTGGATTTTCAGGGTGTGGTCGGCGCATCGTCACGCGGTTGGCGGACCCACGACCCAGGGCCGCCAGGTGGGCTCGTCGTCGGCGTCCACGGTCGTCTTGTCGGGGAACTCGTGAGTGCCGCGGCCGGGGAGGTATGCGGCCGTGATGAGGTCCAGGTCGTGGGTCAGGACCATCGCGGTGTCGGGGCGCTTGAGAATGAGTTCGCGGAAGATCTGCCGCGCCTCCGAGTCCTGTTTGGCCAGGGAACTTTCCGTGGTCCAGATCGCGAAGACGGTGTCATAGCCGTCGAACGCCTGAGCATCGTCTTCCGGCGCTGAATTGACGAACTCATTGCGGTACACTCTGCCACCGACCTCGCCGACGCCGTCCAGGGCTGTACGACGGATGAAGACGCGGCCCTCCCGCTCGATCAGAGTCATGCCGAGCGCGTCGGCGAGTGCTTGCGCCTCCGATTCGAGCGGTCCGCTGCGTCGAATGAAGAGTTCTTCAAAAGTAGCCATCTAACCGTCACTCCTGGGGAATGAGATGATGCTGTCATCGCCCAAGATGACATGAATGACTTTCGCGACCTTCGACCCGCTCTGGTGTAGGGCGCCGTTGTACGCGGCCCGCGCGTCCGCCTCCGTCAGTCCGACGCCACGGCCGTCGATGACCACCTCGCCGTCGGCCGGCACCTGCCCACTTGCGGTGTTCATATTACGCTTGATGGCGTTCAGGCTTCCGCTGTTGAGCTTCTTGAACTCCGTGATCGTCCCCGGATCGTCGGGCGCCTTCCGCACCATCGCGTCGGGGTTCTTGTCGCCCTGAATCGTCTGGTCTTCGGGGCGTTGGTCGACGCGGTGGCCCTCCTGCTTCAGCCTTTCTGCGATCGGCACCTCGTGCGGCTTGAACTGGCCGCCGGGATCGTGGACGCCGGGCTTGAAGTCGTCGCCGAGGGGGCCATGGTCGAAGGCCGGGTCATTGACGTCGCCGACAGGTTGTCGTCCGTCGTGAGCCGCCATCGCTCCCGGCGGAACCCCGTCCTCGCCTTCCTTTCCGCCCTTGCCGCCCATGCGGGAAGCTCCGAGGTACGCCGCGTCGTGGGCGAGGTCGTCCCAGTGGCCCTGGAGGCCGTCGCCGGCGGCTTTGATGGCGAGTCCGGCCGTGGCGACCTCGGGTGCTGTCTCGGCGATGAAGTCGTCGGCGACGGCGAGGCCGGCGGTCACGACGTCGAGGCCTGGGACTTCGGCGGTCAGGAGGGCGATGCCGTTCAGGATGGGGGCGAGGATCTGGGCGATCTGGCCGATGTCGTTGGCCCATTCGGCGATCTTGCCGCCGACGTCGGACAGGGCCTCGCCGACGTGCTGCCACCAGTGCTTGTTGTGGATGCCGTCGGATTGGGCGTGGTGGAGGGCTTTGGCGCACTCTTTGGCGGCGGCGTCGAGGTCGTTGTGGGCCTGGTGGGCTGCGGCGGTGAGGGCGGCGAGGCGGCCCTTGGCGTCGGTGAGGGCCTTCTGGGCGTTGTCGTGGGTTGTCTGGGCGTCGGCCGCGGCCTTCGGGTCCGTGCCGGCCTGGGCGGTCTTCAGGTCCGCGGCGGCGTTGTTGGCGGTGCCGTTGGCGCGGCTGACGTCGACTTCGGCGTCCTGGCCCTGGCGCAGGGCGAGGTCGGCCTTGTTCTGCGCGGCCTGCATCTTCGGCCAGTAAGCGGACAGGGCGTCGGAGGCCTCGCCGTAGGAGATGTACAGCTTCTGGAGACGACCGGGGAGGGGGCCGAAGGTGTTCTTGAAGGCGTCCGCGGTTTGCCCGACCCACGACAGCGCGGTGGCGTCGCCGCCGAACGACTTCAGCGACGACCAGGCCTGCTCGACGTCGTGGGAGAAGTCCCCGAACTCCTTCGCAAGGGCCTGAATCGCCTCCACCACGCCGGGCGTCGGATCCCCGTCCAGGCCCAACACATCCCACCCGCTTGGGCGCACCACTAGTAGCCCTCCCCGAATCCCCCGCACGCCTGTCGCCGACGCAACAGCGGACGTCGTTGATCTCGACGCGTGACGGTGGACGAGTGTACAAAAGCGTCCATGGAATCCGTAACCCCTGAGCGCGACCCGATTACTTACCGTCTCGCGCCCGGGCAGGATTGGTACCGGATTCGGCTGAATGAGCATGCTGAGACGGACGTCAAAGCCTTCCTGGACGTCATGTTCGACGGGGTCCCGGTCGAGGCCGCTGAGCAAGCCAGGGTCCTGATCGGAGTGCAGTTCGCGGCGCAGATCGCTGCGGCACGCTCCAAGCGTGGGATCGACATCCTGGTCCCCGCGCCGAAGCCCGGCGGTGCGGCGATGCCGGGGGCGGCCGTTCTGGTCGCCGAGGTGGTGATCCCCGGGTCGGTCGTCCCCGACCCGACCGAGGTCGTGACGCGTGTGGCGAGGAACGCGATCGGCGCGCGTACCGGCGTGATCGCGGGCTGTCCGGCGGTGCGAATCGACCACAGCATGGCGGATGCGGATGCACGGGCCAACATCGGCGGTGGTAAGGGCACTGATGTCGATGGCCCGCCGACGCCCAAGCGCATCGAGTACGTCATCGCGGTGCCGAACGACTCGCGATGGTTGTCGATTGATCTGAGCGTGCAAGCCGTCAACGGCTTCGACGTCGAGCAGACGATCGCGAAGTTCGATCAGACGGTGGCCGGGCTCAGCTGGTCCGCGCCCGAGCCCGAACTCGCTTCCCGCCCCGAGTAGTCAGGCCGTCCGCGCCGCGTCGGGTAAACCTCCATGGCAGTGCCTGCCTATGACAGGCCGCCTCTGCTGTGCAATCAGAGCACTGCGATCATCGAGCAGCCTTGCGACACTACTGACTGTGTCAGTCACATCACAGGCTCTTGACGGCACGCTACCCCACGCGCAAGACGACCCCACGAAAGGACGACATGAGACTCCCTCTGCATAAGAGAGCTGCGATAGCGGCCGTGGCCGTGCTCGCGGTGTCCACCGTTACCACGGGTGCGATGGCTGGTACGGCGCAGGCGGCTTCGAGTAGCACGCGATGGACCGAGGACTTGGCCCGGGTGCAGGCCTCCGACTTCAACGTTGTCTGGACCGGTAAGGCGCTCACCGTCAAGGACGCGCGGGTGCACGCCACGACGTCGCACGATACGCGTGGCTACGCGCAGGACGTCCTGCCTGCGCACAGCCTCGCGAAGCCGGCGAATGAGGTTGCCGTGACACTGACCGCGAGTCGGCCGGCGGGCACTGACGTGCAGGTGGACGTTCGGGGCCTCGGCCAGAACGGCAAGTGGACGCAGTGGGTGTCTGCGGCGGCCACCGGTGCGACGCGTCTGGCGGAGTCGGTGGGCAAGGTGCAGGTGCGCATCACGCTCCGGGACAGCGTGCAGGGCGCTGCTCCGGCCGTCACCGGGCTTTCGCTGAGTGCTGACAGCGGCGCCGCCCCCGCCGTCGCGCCGCGGCTGGCTCCCATGTCCGTCTCCTACCAGGTCTATGCCACGCGCGAGGGCCTGGTCGGGGGCACGACCGCGAACGGCCACGTGATCCAGCCCAGCGACCACTTCGTGGCGCTGCCGTCGGGGTCGGCGCTGTCGCCGAACGGTTCCGGCGACTACTCGGTGCAGGTCTGCGGGCCGAGCACCTGCGAGACGGCGCCGGTGTGGGACATCGGCCCGTGGAACACGCACGACGACTACTGGGACGCCGGCCGCGCCGAGTTCACCGACCTGCCGCAGGGTACGCCGGAGGCGCAGGCGGCGTACCAGAGCGGCTACAACGGCGGGCACGACGAGTTCGGGCGCGCGGTCTCCAACCCGGCCGGCATCGACCTCGCGGACGGCACCTTCTACAACATCGGCCTGAACGACAACGGCTGGGTCACCGTGACCTACCTGTGGACCGGCGGCGGTGGCGGCAGCGGTCCGTCGGTCACCGGCATGAGCCAGTGCGACACATCGTCGAACGCTGATTGCTGGAACAGCGCGGCCGGCGACGGCTCGGACTGCTACAGCGGCCACTTCTGCATCTACACCGGCACCGGCTACACCGGCACCGTGTTCTCCTTCTACCACTGCAAGTACAACGGCGGCGACTGGGCTCTGCAGAACTGGGTCGCGGCAGGGTCCTACATCAACGACAACTCCGGTGGGACCGACGCCTACACCAAGGACCAGAACCACAACGTCATCACGGCGTCCGCACCAGGCGACTCCAACACGAACTACGACTTCAACCCGGTCTACTACGTACAAGCATGCTGATGTGGTGACGCGTCGGAGCGTGCGCCGGTCACGCGACCAGCGCACGCCCCGATGCTGCGGTCAGGCCTGTCAGCCCTGCCAAGGCGTCAACAAGTCCGCCGGCCCGAACACCGCGTCCAGCCCCTTCGCTGCCGCACCGGTCCGCGACACCGCGAGCAGCGGCACCGGATCGTCGGTCACGCGGTCGCGATGCCGTTGCAGCGCAAGCAAATCGCGCGCGTCGAAGGGGGTGTGGTCGAGCCACTTGATGGAGCCCAGGAACAGCAGCCGACGCGCGACCGGACCGCGATCGGCGCCGACGATGTCGATCTCGACGTCGTTGCTCCGCGTCCAGTAGCCGCCCACGACCGGCGCCGCCGGCAGACCCGCGGCTGGAAGTAGCCGCGCCAGGCTCTCGCGCACCAGCGGCTCCACGGCGCGGCCCCGCCAGCTCGGCCAGCCGACGCGGATGCGGTCGAGCGTCAGGTCCGAGCGCATGCGGTTGATCTCGGCCAGGTGCGGGGCCAGGAACCGGAACCAGAAGCGCAGGTATGAGTCGGTGATGCGGTAGCGCCGCTCCTTCGACGGCGCCAGCGACACCGGTAGTTCGGCGGCGACCACGCGCTTGTCGGTCAGGACCTCGGTGGCGCGGGTCAGCGTCGAGTGCGCGATGCCGCCCGCGGTGCGGGCGATGTTCGTGAACGTGCGCTCGCCCGAGCCGATCGCGGCCAGCACGGCGCGCGCCTGCGCCTGGTCTGGGAACTCGGCGGCCAGCGACAGCTGCGCGGAGGCGGTCAGGGGGCTGAAGGGGTCGGCCAGCTCGCGGGTGAGGAATGACCACATGTCCTCGCCGGGCCGCCAGCGCGCGCAGATCATCGGCAGTCCGCCGGTTGTCAACGCGGCGTCGAAGGCGTCGGCCTCGCCCAGGCCGGTCATGGCGGCGACGTCGGCGGGGTTGAGCGGCCCGATCGGCAGCTCGGTGCCGCGCTGGTGGAAGGGCCGGCCGTAGGAGGTGAGGGCTTCCATCATCGACAGGTCCGAGCCGATGAGCAGCAGGAGCACCGGTTTGCGCGACAGCTCCCGGTCCCACGCGCGCTGGAGCACGCTCTCGAACGCGCCCTGCTCGTCCATCAGGTACGGCACCTCGTCGAGCACGACCACCGACGGCCGGTCGTCGGGCAGGATGCCAGCCAGCTGCCGGAACGCCGCGGCCCAGTTGCCGGGCGTGGCGTCGCCGAAGACGTCGGCCTCGGGCAGGTCGGAGGCGCTGACCGCGCGCACGAACTCGGCCAGCGGTTCCTCGCCGATGCCGATTTCCGCGGTGTAGTAGACGTGCGGCACGCCGGCGCCGCCCACGAACTCCTCGACCAGCGCCGACTTGCCGATCCGGCGGCGGCCGCGCAGGACCAGGCAGCGCCCCGCCGGACCCGCCGCGCCACCGGCGCTGACCTGGGAGAGGACCTGGTTGAGGGCGGCCAGTTCGCGCCTTCTGCCCACGAAACGGGTCACGGCGGCTCCTCTGAGTGCGTCCAGTCGTCGATCCGGATACTTTCGATCAGGATACTATCGCTGGCGCTACTATTGGGGGCCATCGAGGAGCTATCGGGGAGCTGAAGAGGGTCTACTGAGCGGCCTGCCCGATCGCCCGCACCGCGTCGATCGTGTCAGCATCCTGAGCCCGCTTGTCCTCCCGGTACCGCACCACCCGCGCGAACCGCAGCGTGACCCCGCCCGGATACCGCGAACTGCGCTGCACCCCGTCGAACGCCACCTCGACCACCAGCTCCGGCCGCACGCGCACGGTCCAGTCGTCGGCGGACGTCTGCAACGCGCGCAGCCGCTCGGTCTGCCAGGCGAGCAGTTCGTCGGTCATGCCCTTGAACGTCTTGCCCAGCATCACGAACTCGCCGCTCTCCGGGTCGCGCGCGGCCAGGTGGAGGTTGCTCAGCCACCCGCTGCGCCGGCCGTGGCCCCACTCGGCGGCGACGACCACCAGGTCGAGGGTGTGGACCGGCTTGACCTTCAGCCATCCCGAGCCGCGCCGGCCGGCGGTGTAGAGCGCGTCGAGGGACTTCACGACGACGCCCTCGTGCCCGCGGTCCAGGGCGTCCTTCGCGAACGCCTCTGCGGCCTGCGGGTCGTCGGTGACCAGGCGCGGCGCCAGCCCGTCCGGCGGGGCGATCGAGGCCAGCAGGTCGGAGCGCTCGTGGGAGGGCAGGTCGATCAGGTCGCGGCCGTCGAGGTGCAGCAGGTCGAAGAGGAAGACGGTCAGCGGGATCTGCTCGCGGAGCTTGGCGACGTCGCGGCGGCTGCCGGTGCGGCTCGCGGTCTCCTGGAACGGCCGCGGGCGGCCGTCGGGGGCCAGGGCCAGCGCTTCGCCGTCCAGCACGGCCGAGGTCACCGGAAGCGCGCGGGCCAGCTCGACCACCTCCGGCAGCCGGTCGGTGATGTCGTCCAGGCTGCGGGTGAAGACCTGGACGCGGTCGCCGGCGCGGTGGATCTGGACCCTGATTCCGTCGAGCTTCCACTCCAGCGCCGCCGGGGCGGCCTTCTGCAGGGCCGCGGCGACGTCGTCCGCCGTCCCGGCCAGCATCGGCTGGATCGGCCGCCCGACGACCAGCCCGACCTCGCGCAGCCCCGGCACGCCGTCCCGGAGCGCGGTCCGCGCGGCCGCCGCCAGATCCCCGCCGAACATCGCCGCGCGCCGCACCTCGGCCGCCGGGACCTCCGCGGCCTTCGCGACCGCGTCGGCCATGACGCCGTCCAGCGCCCCTTGCCGCAGCTCGCCGGTGAGGAGGCGGCGCAGGAAGGACTGTTCCTCAGCGGTGGCGCGGGCGAACAACGCGGTCAGGAGCTCGCGGCGGCGCGCCTGCGAGCCCGCGCCGGACGTGCTGCCGACCTCGTCGAGGATCCGGTCGACCTCGGCCACCTCCAGCTCCCCGGCCCCGGCCGCATCCCCGGCCACCGGCGCGGGCAGGTCGCGCAGCGTGGCCCAGCCGACGCCGATCTGCCGCTGCGGCAGCTCACCGGACAGGTAGTGGACGGCGACCGTGACCTCCTCGGGCCCGGCCGTCCGCAGCCGCTCAGCGAGCAGCGCGATCTTGGCCGAGCGGGCCGAGGTCTCGGCGACCGCGGTGGACGTGGTGGCCAGATCGAGCAAGCGCATGGGGTCCATGCTCCGCCACGGCACTGACAGGGGCGAGCCGAGTCATCCAGGTGGAGTGGCATTTCGCAGCAAGAAGTACCCTGCCGCCAGCCCGAAAGCCGCCGCCGTCTCGTGCCCGATCGTCGCGAAGTTCGGCAGCAGCCCGAACCACTGCGCGCTGACGAACGGGTACGCGAACACCCCTGCCGCCCACGGGATCCGCACGGCCTTCGGCACCAGCGGGGTCACCGCCGCCGCGATCGCCAGTACGCCGTAGCTGATGCCGTAGTCGTAGCCGTCCCACCACTTCGCGGGGTAGCGGCCGGAGTGGATCGCGGCGGCGGCGACGCCGGTGGCCACGGCGGTGGCGACGGTGTTCGCCAGGAGGAAGAGGGCGGCGGTGCGGGCGGGGCCGAGGCGGCGTTCGAGCGCGGCCATGCAGATGCCGACGCCGCCTGCGATGATCAGAAGGTGGGAGAGCAGGCCGCTGTCGGTGGCCGCGAACAAGGGGCTGGCCAGCAGGACCGTCAGTGGGGCGTGTGCCATGTTGTGCGGGTTGGTGCTGATCGCGATCTTCAGGTGGTCGGCCGCCGGGCCGGTGAGGATCTTCGTCAAGAGCAGCAGTCCGGCCAGGATGACCAGCAGGTAGGCGGCCGTCATCGCGTTGCGGCGCGGGTAGGCGCGCGCGGCCCGGACCAGCGACGGGACCAGCGACCGCCACACCACGCGGGTCCTCGACGGCACGCTGCGGGGCGCCGAGCGCGGGCCGGTGTCGATCGCCATGCACCGAGCTTGGCAGAAACGCCCCGGCCGGTGGCGGATCACCGGTGACAATGGGGGTTCCGAGCCGAGGATGGAGGACCGATGGACGCCGAGGAACATCCCGAGGAACAACCGCACATCACCTGGCACGAGGCGCCGGTCCCGCCCGGCATGCCGGTCACGCAGGCCTACGTCTGGGCGCTCGACCCCGACGACGGCCGGGTCCTGATCCAGGACCGTGGCCCGCAGCACCCCCGCCGCTACACCCTCCCCGGCGGCCGCCCGGAGCCGGAGGACGGCGGCGACCCGCTGAAGACCGCCGCGCGCGAGGCGATGGAGGAGTCCCAGATCCGCATCGACACCGAGCGCGCCGTCTATCTGGGCCACCAGGTCGTCACGTGGTTCGCCAAGCGCCCCGAGCCGTATGCCCAGCTCCGCTACGCCGCGCCGATCATCGCCTACGAACCGATCGGCCCCGACCCCGACAACGGACGCACCAACCGCCGCTTCATGACCGGCCTGGCCCGCGCCCCGGAGCTCCTACACTGGCACGAGACCGGCGCGGCCCAGGCCAAAGCAGCCTTGAAAGCCGGAGCACAGCTCGGCCTCCCGGTCGACGACCCCTCGCCGGAGGGCTACCGCGACGGCGAGAAGGACCGCTACCTCGTCTGCCACGACTACGGCATGGGGGGCCTGTGGTGGTGGGTCACGGCCCGCAGCGCCAAGGAGATCATGGAGCGGGTCGCGGACGTCGTCGTGGTGACGGCGAGCGAGACCGTCAACCGGGTCGCGGACTGGGGGCTGGCGGAGGTCGACATCGACGCCCCCGACGAGAACCCGTTGACCAGCCTGAAGGCCACCCGGGACGAGCAGCGCGGGCAGGAGGGCTTCGGCGCGCTCGTCGGGCGGGGCACGGTCTACGTCCGCCAAGCTTGGGACGAGGGCACCGAGAACGGCGAGGCGTACTACCTCACGGAACTGGGGGAGGACGGCTACCGCACCCGCCAGGTCGTCGAATATGCCGACGGCTCCTGCGTGAAGACCGACGACTGGCCCCTCAACCCGCCGTACGACCTGTACGACCCGGTCCTGGGCCGGGCCGAGGTGGACCGCGCCGTCTTCGAAGCCGCGTGGGACAAGGCGGAATTGGAAACAGAATACTGATAAGCATGTTCGAAACACAGGTGGCCCTGATATAGATACAGCGGCGACCGGACGCCGTCCAGCCCGAGGGCGACGTCCGGGAACCACTTACCGGCAGCTGCAATCGCGGCAGCGAGCCGCAACGAGCCTTGATGCGAGCCCTAACCCCCGATCCCCAACGCGTCCACGATCCCCAGGATGCTCGGCGGATGGAAGTTCCCCTCCCCGAGGAAGCACTCCGCGAACGCCGGCACCGTCCCGCGCACGTCCCGGAAGTGCACGTACGCGATGTGCCCGCTCGGCGCCAGCAGGTCGATGACCTCCGTGACGTTCGCCGCCCCGGCCATCGCCGACACCGACCCGGTGCACAGCGTCAGCCCCCACGCGCTGCTGCCGCGCGCCCGGTCCCGAGCCTCGGCCAGCGCCGCCGGGGATGTGAAGATCCGCGCCGCGCCGCCCAGCGGCTCGGCGACCGGCGGATCATCAGGGTGCAGACTCAACCTGACCCCGACTTCCTCCGCCACCGGCAGCGCCGCGTCGAGGAAGTACTGGTAGTTGGTCCACATGTCGTCCGCACTCAGCGGCGGGTCGATCGGCTCGTCCGGCGTCAGCTTGTACGCCGCCAGCGCGTAGTCACGCTGAGACAACGTTGTCCAGAGCTTCAGCGAAGAAAGGAAAGCGCATTCCCACGTTCAGTCCCCAGGTATTCGCACCCTGCGATGCTCAGGTGGGAGAGGGGCCGGTGGTCGAGCAAGGGGCCGGGCGCCTGATCTTCGTGGACATCCCGCAGGGCCGTCTGATGCAGGCTGATCTGCGGAAACCCGGACCAGCGACCGAGATCACGAGGATCGGGATGAGCCTCGGCGCGGTGGCCCCGCCGCGCGGAGCGCTGCACTGCTGGGGCCCGCGGCACGGAGTCCGGACCGTCGTCGAAGGACTGACCCTGCCGAACGGCCTGGGCTGGAGCCCCGACGACAGTGTCTTCTACCTGGCCGACAGCATGCGACGCGTGGTGCTGGCCGCTGACTTCGACGTGCGCACCGGGGCCCTCGGGACTCTCAGGGAGCTGATACGCATCGGCGGCGGACTCCCGGACGGTTTGTGCGTCGACGAAGACGGCTGCCTGTGGCTCGCCGTCTGGGGAGCCGCTGAAGTGCGGCGATACGATCCGCGCGGCAGACACCTCGCGACCGTGCGTTTTCCGGTCTCGCAGCCGTCGTCGTGCGCCTTCGGCGCGGACGGTGTACTGTACGTGACTTCGGCCCTTGAAGGTACCGACGCAGCTCGCGAGCCTTTGGCGGGCTCGGTTTTCGCCGTCGAAGCCGGAGTGCGCGGAGTGCCGGCAGGTATATTCGAGGTCTGATTTAATCGGGAGTGCGCGCGTCGGCTACGCCGTGCCGGTCTCAGCCGGCGCTGCGCACTACCAGCTCGGTCGGCACCACGATCGTCTTGGGCCGCGACCGGTCCCCGGCGATCCGGTCGAACAGCAGCTGGGCGCCGATGCGCCCGATCTCGCGCACGTCGTAGGAGACCACCGTCAGCGGCCACGGTACGAACGCGGCGGTCTCGAAATCGTCGAACCCGACCAGCTCCACCTTCGTCGACCGGCCGTTCAGCGCGCTGAGCGCGCCGAGCACCAGCCGGTTGTTCAGCGCGAAGACCGCGGTCGGCGGCTCGGGGCCGTCGAGCATCGCGTTCACCGCGGCCGTGGCGTCGGCGACGGTGTGCACGCCGTACTTGATCAGGTCCGGCCGGTAGGGCAGCCCGGCCTGCTCCAGCGCCTTCTCCGCGGCTGCCAGCCGTTCAGCCATGGTGGAGATGCTCAGCCAGTCCGCGACCACCCCGATCCGGGTGTGCCCGGCGGCGGCCAGGTGCTCGATCGCCGTGCGGGCCCCGGCCGCGTTGTCGATCAGCACCGTGTCCGCGCGCAGGTTGCGCGGCGGCCGGTCCAGGAACACGATCGGCGTGCCGCGCTCGATCTCCGGGCGCAGGTAGACGTGGTCGGCGTCGGCGGCCGGGACCACCAGCAGCCCGTCCACCCGGCGCTCGCACAGCTCCAGCAGGAGCTTGCGCTCGCGGTCGGCGTCCTCCTCGGAGCTGGCCGTGATCAGCAGGGTGTCGCGGTCCAGCGCGTACTGCGCGGCGGCCGCGGCTATCCCGGCGTAGAACGGGTTCCCCAGATCCTCGATGAGCAGGCCCACCGTCGCCGAACTGCTGCCGGCCCGCAGGTTGCGGGCCATGTCGTTGCGGCGGAAGCCGAGCTCGGCGACGGCGGCGTTGACCTTGACCGCCAGCTGCGGGTCCACGGTGGGGACGTTGTTCACCACCCGCGAGACGGTCTTCAGGCTGACGCCGGCGATCCGCGCCACGTCCGCCATCGTCGGGCGGCGTGCTTCCCCGCCCGCGCTGGGCGTGCTCATGCTCAAGGCGGTCCGGTTCCTTCCGGCGACACGGCGCCGGGCCCGGTGCCTACGTTGTCTCGTGTCGCTACTGTAGCGCCTCCAGGGTAAACGTGAAGCTGGCGGGCGTGGCCTCCAGACGGTGACGGGGTTGCAGGGGGTGGCCGCAGGACGCGCTGCCGACGCCGTGGTGGGCGTGGTCCACCTGGACGTGCAGGCGCCCGGAGGGGACCAGCTCGTCGGGATGGCGTGCGGCTTCCAGCGCCGCGGTGCTCCACGGCCGCACGGCGAGGTCGAAGTGCGGGGCCCCGGAGAGCAGCAGGCCGGTGCCGTCCGCGCGGGTCAAGGAGGCCCGGCGGACCTGGTGCCGGTTGCCGTTCTCCTGCGGGAACAGGTAGGGCGTCTGCATGCCGGCGACAGAGCTCTGATATTGGCCGACGCGCACCGCCGACCGGCTGTCCCGGTACGCCTCGCCGGGCCCGAGCCCGTACCAGCTCACGGTGTCCAGCTCGCCGGGCAGCTGGAAGGAGACCCCGAAGCGCGGGATCGGGCACGGCCACGGCCGGTTCGGCGCGGTGTGCACGGTCAGGCTCAGCCGGGAGTCGGTCGCCGCCCAGATGTAGGCGACCTCCAGGTGGTGGTCCAGGCCGACCGGCCCGACGCGGGTCGTGACGGTGAAGGCGTCGGGCTCGCACTCCACGCCGCGCACGTCGTGCACCAGCCGGTCCAGCCCGGCGGCCTGCCATGCCTGGAGCAACGGCGGTGCGGTGAAGGAGGACCAGCGCTCGTTGTCGATCGGGGCGTGCCACAGGTCCAGCGCGAAGCCTTCGATCGCCAGCCCGGCCAGGCCCAGCAGCTCCCCGGAGGAGGCGTCGAAGGTCGCCGCGCCGAGCGTGACGGTGTCGCCGAGGCGTTGCGGCGTCAGGTAGTCCGCGGCCGCGTCGCCGCGGTCGATGGTGGCGCTGCCGAACGACGTGCCGCCGGGCGTGGAGGCCGCCAGCAGCGCGTCGGCGGCCAGCGCGACGGCCTGGTCCACCAACGGATCGGCGTCGCTGAACGGCGCGTCCTCCAGCTCGACCTGGCCCCAGGCCACCACATGCCCGGCCGGCGCCCAGGACTCGTCGGCGGCCAGCACGGCCTCGACGGTGAGCCAGCGCTCGCCGGGGCCCGCGGCGTCGGCGGCCTTCGTCAGCTCCACCGGATGCCGGAAGCGGTACGTGGCCCCCGGCGGGATCGGCGGCACCGGGAGTTCGTCCTGCGCGATGAGGTCGCCGTCGATCTCCAGCCGCCAGCTCCAGCGCAGGTATCCGGTGTCCCGGCTGTGGTGCAGGTTGCGGATCGCGTCGCCCTCGACGCGCACCGGCTCGCAGAGTTTGCCGTACTCCAGCAGGCCCGGCGAGGGCGTGCGGTCCGGGAACAGCAGGCCGTCGGCGACGAAGTTGCCGTCGTGCACCCGCTCGCCGAAGTCGCCGCCGTAGGCGTAGTGCGTGCCCTGTGCGATGCCGTGGTCGATCCACTCCCAGACGAACCCGCCGGCCAGCCGGGGATGGGACTCGAACAGGTCGCGGTACTCCAGCAGGCCGCCGGGGCCGTTGCCCATCGCGTGCGCGAACTCGCAGAGGACGAACGGCAGCGACCGCCGGTGCGCGTCGACGGTCGGGTCGACCGTCATCGGCTCCTGATACACGCCGGTGGCGGCCACGTGGTCGTAGTCCGAGTACATCCGCGAGTACAAGTCCACGTAGGAGGAATCCCGGTCGCCCTCGTAGTGGATCAGCCGGTCCGGGTCGCGCTCCCGGATCCACGCGGCCATCGCGGCCAGGTTCTCGCCGCTGTCGCACTCGTTGCCCAGCGACCAGATCACCACGCTCGGGTGGTTCTTGTCCCGCTCGACCATCCGCTCGGCGCGGTCCAGCAGCGCCTCGCGCCACTCCGGGTCGGCGACCGGGTTGCCGCGCCAGTCGGCCAGCGCGAAGCCGTGGGTCTCCAGGTCGCACTCGTCGACGACCCACAGGCCGTACTCGTCGCACAGGTCCAGGAAGCGGGAGTCCGGCGGGTAGTGCGAGGTGCGGACCGCGTTGATGTTGTGCCGCTTCATCAGCAGCACGTCCTCCAGCATCGTCTCCGGACTCAGCGTGCGGCCGGTGAGCGGATGCCACTCGTGCCGGTTCACGCCGCGGAACTTCAGCGGCTTGCCGTTGGCCAGCAGGACGCCGTCGGCGGTCTCGACGCGGCGGAAGCCGATCCGGACCGGGACGCGCTCGCCGGCGCTGACCAGCTCGCCGGTGTACAGCCGCGGCCGCTCGTCGCTCCACGGCTCGACGTGCGCGATGACGAACGGGCCGGCCGGGTCGGCGTCGGCGATGCCGAGGTCCGGGACGGTGAGCCGGGCCGCGCCGGCGGCAGTGTGGACGTCGACGCGCAGTGTGCCGGCGCCGGTCGCCGGGTCGAAGTCGGCGTGGACGAAGAAGTCTGATATCCCGTCGCGCGGCCGCTCCAGGATCGCCGCCGACCGGAAGATCCCGGACAGCCACCACATGTCCTGGTCTTCCAGGTAGGTGCCGGCCGACCACTGGTGCACGCGCACCGCGATCACGTTCTGCCGCCCCGGGTTCAGGACCGCCGAGACGTCGAACTCGGTGGGCAGCCGCGAGCCCTTGCCGTCGCCGAGCGGCGTGCCGTTCAGCCAGACCGCGAAGCAGGAGTCGACGCCCTCGAAGCGCAGCCGCGCGCCGTCGGCGTGGAAGTCGGCGGGCACGTCGAAGGCGTACCGGTACTCGCCGGTCGGGTTCTCGCGCGGGACGTGCGGCGGGTTCAGGGGGATCGGGTAGGTGACGTTCGTGTACGCCGGGGCGCCGTAGCGCGGCTCACCGGGCACGCCGTCCAGCTGCCAGCACGACGGGACGGCGATGAGGTCCCAGCCGGCGTCGTCGAAGTCCGGGGCGTGGAAGCCGTCGGTGGTGTCGTGCAGCCCGGCGGCCAGCCGGAACCGCCACCGGCCGTCCAGGCCCAGCACCGCGGCGTCGGAGGCGAACGCCGCGCGCGGGGCGAGGCGGCCGGTGCCGGGGGAGCGGTCTTCGACGTACGCGCAGTGCTGTTTGAAGGGCAAGTGCTGGTTGAGCGTGGTCTGAGGGGTCATCGAGTCGGCCACATCCTTTTGATCGATCAGGGTTCTCAGATGACAGTGCGCGGCGGGGCCGTGGACGCGCGCACCATCAGGCGGCCGGCCATGACCGTCTCGGTGTTCTGCGCGTTCTTGCCGTCCAGCAGGTCTAGCAGGATCTGGGCGGCGCGTCGTCCGAGGTCCACGCTCTGCAGTGCGACGCTGGTCAGCGGGGTCTCGCCGAGCACGGCGGCGGAGGTGTCGTCGAACCCTGCGATCGAGACGTCGCCGGGCACGTCTTTGCCGTTCTCGCGCATCCAGCGCATGACGCCCAGGGCCATCGCGTCGTTGAAGGCGAAGACGGCGGTCGGCGGCTCGGGGCGGGTCATCAGGTGCCGCGCGGCGGCGTGCCCGGATTCGAGGGTGAAGTCGCCCTCGACCTCCAGGCCAGTCGGGGGTTCCAGGCGCGCGTCGGCGAAGGCGCGCTGGACGCCGCGCCGCCGGGCGGCCATCGCCAGCCGGCTCTCCTGCGGTCCGTTGACCACGCCGATCCGGCGGTGGCCCAGCGCCAGCAGGTGCTGCGCGACGGCGTAGGCGCCGCCTTCGTCGTCGGGGTGCACCATGGCGAGGTCGTCCTCGGTGTAGCCGATCACCACGACCGGGTAGCCGAGCTCCACCAGGCGCGGCAGCGCGGCCGTGCCGCCGCCGCCCTCGACGATCAGGCCGTCGACCAGTCGGCGCCGGTCGAAGCGGCGGTAGGCGGAGGCGGGGTCCTTGGAGGTCTCGCGCGTGGACAGCAGCATGCCGTAGCCGCGGGCCGCCAGTTCCTGCTCCGCGCCGGTCATCATGCGGATCAGGTGGTCGTTGGCGAAGGCGAAGCCGGGGTCGTGCGGGATCACCAGGCCGACAACCTCGGTGCGGCCGCGGGCCATGGCGCGGCCGCCGGCGCTGGGCCGGTAGCCGAGCGCGGACATGGAGGTGACGACGCGCTCGCGCACCGCGTCGGTGACGGTCGAGTCGCCGTTCACCACGCGGGAGACCGTCTGGTGCGAGACGCCCGCGTGCTCCGCGACGCTGCGCATGGTCGGCTGTCCTGGCATCCCCTCTCCTCCCCGGGATGGACGTTCAGTCTTACCTGAATGAACGCTCACTTTACAAGGCTTGGGGATCGCCGACGATGCCTGGTTCCGACACTGCCGGTTGCGTCAGGTGTGGGCGCTTGACACGCGAAAGCGCGGCAGGCCGAAGCCTGCCGCGCCAGCCGTCGAACCGTCCGCTGAGCCTAAGCCCCGGCGCCCGGTCCGATCTGCTTCTTGCTGTCACCTGCTGCGATCTCGTTGCGCAGGCGCGCCATCTCGTTCTCCACGCCTGGGCCGGCGGAGAGGGCTTCGAGTTCGCGGGTGATGTCGTCCTTGCCGTAGCCGGTTGGGTCGTTCAGGACGCCGGAGGCGGTGAGTTCGTCGAGGGCTGCGCCGCGGGCTTGGAGTTGGGCCGTTTTGTTCTCGGCGCGCTCGATGGCCATGTTGACGTCGCCCATTTCTTCGGAGATGCCGCTGAAGGCTTCGCCGATCTGGGTGGTCGCCTGGGCTGCGGCGTAGGTGGCCTTGATGGTCTCCTTCTTGGTGCGGAAGGCGTCGACCTTGGCCTGCAGGGACTGGGAGGCTCGGACGAGCTTTTCCTCTTCCGCCTGCAGGGCGTTGTACTGCTGCGTCATGTCCTCGATCTGCTGCTGGAGCGGGCCGCGGCGGACCAGGGCCTCGCGGGCCAGGTCTTCGCGGCCGACCTCGAGGGCGCGCTTGGCCTGCTCGCCGCGCTTGTCGTAGTCCGCTTGCAGTTGCTTGAGCTGGATCTCCAGGCGCTTGCGGCTCGTCGCCACCTCCGCGACGCCGCGGCGCACCTTCTGCAGCAGCTCCAGCTGCTTCTCGTAGGACAGGTCGAGCTGTTCGACCGGATTCTCGCGGCGTTCAAGGGCCGCGTTGGCTTTGGCCTCGACGACCAGCTTCATCCGCTTCATGACGCCGCTCATAGACGCTCCCCGCCCCCTTCGATACCTGGGCCCCTACGCATGGCACGGCCCGAGCTCCGTGGGAGCCGGGGCCGGGGTACGGCAGAGTAGGGACGTTTCATGGGATCAACGCTTCCGTGGTGACCGTGGTTCCCAGGATAGACCGGGTGGAATCTCCTTCGGCACCGGTGTTCCGCCCGATTCCGCGCTGGGCCAGGTACGCGCCCGCCAGCACGATCACGCCGCCGGCGAGCTGGGTCGGCGACAGCCGCTCGCCGAGTGTGACCCAGGCCACGACGGTCGCGGACGCCGGCTCGACGTACGCCAGTCCGGCCGCCACCGTCGCCGACAGCCGCTGCACCGCCGCCGCGCCGGTGAGGTACGACAGGATCGTGCTGATCAGCACGACGAAAGCGGCCAGCGTCCAGCCCGGCAGGTGGTGCGACCCCAGCGGCACCGAGTGCCCCAGCACGTGCCAGGGTGCGGACCACGGCGCGGCCAGCGGCGTCAGCACCACCATGCCGACGGTCATGCCGCCGGTGGTGAGCGTCAGCGGGTCGACCGTGCCGGCGAGGCGGTCGATCAGCAGGAAGTACGTCGCGTTCCCGGCGCCGGCGCCGAGCCCGGCCGCCAGGCCCACCGCGTCCAGGTGCACCCCGGACCAGATCTGCACCACGATCGCCAGCCCCAGCATCGCCACCCCGACGCCGATCGCCGACTCCCGCGCCACGTGCGCGTGCCGCACCAGCTTCTCCCAGCCGACCACCAGCACCGGCCCGGTGAACTCCAGCAGGATCGCGATCCCGACCGGCAGCCGCGACGCCGCCACGAAATACAGCACCTGGCACGCCGCGACCGCCACCAGCCCGTAGAGCGCGATCGGCCACTTGTACCGCGCCATCGTCGTCAGCTGCCCGGGCCGCCGCAGCGCCAGACACAGCGCGACCAGCACCACGACCGTGCCGATCAACCGCACCCACACCGCCTGCAGCGGGCTGAACCCGGCGGCGATCAGGGCCTTGGCGAACGGACCGCCGGCCCCGAAGGCCACCGAGGAGACCACGCCGAACAGGACGCCAGCCGTGGTGCGGTTGAGGGGAACGGTGCTGCTCACATCCCCGAGGGTAATAGGCGCCGACCGGTTTTGTCCTTGACGATCAGCAGGCGAGGCCGAGTCGTGATCAGCAGGTCACGCGAGCAAACGAACCGCCTCGGCGAAAGCCTCCGGCGCCTCCTGCGGCACGTTGTGCCCGACCCCCTCCACCTTCCGGTACTCGAACCGGCCGGTGAACAACTCCCGTTCCCCGGAATCGGCGAACGTCGGCCCGCCGACGCCGTCCGCCCCGGCCTCGATCACCACGGTCGGCACCGCGATCTCGGTCCCGAACGCGAGCCGCTCCTCGATCGCCTGGTACCGCGGATCGCCCTCGGCCAGGCCGTACCGATGCCGGTAGGAATGGACGACCACTTCCACGAAGTCGGGGTTGTGCAGACTCGGCGCGCTCGCCGGGAACTCGGCCGAAGCGGCCTGCCACGTCGGCGACCACGTCCGCCACAGCAGCTCACACAGCTCCTCGCGGTTCCGCTCCAACCCGCGCCGCCCGCGCTCGCTGTGGAAGTAGTACTGGTACCAGTACGTCGCCTCCCACGCCGGCTTCGACGGCTCGCCGGAGTGCGCGATGTCCTGCACGTTGAACCCGTCGACCGTGACCAGCCCGCGCACCCGCTCCGGCCACAGCGCCGAGACGATGCACGCCGCCCGCCCGCCCCAGTCGTACCCGCCGACGATCGGGCGGACCAGCCCGAGCGCGTCGATGAAGTCGACCAGGTCCTGACCGATGGCGCCCTGCTGCCCGGACCGCAGATCGGCCTCGGACAGGAAGCGCGTCCGGCCGAAGCCCCGCAGATACGGTGCGTATACCGCGTAGCCACCGTGCGCCACCAACGCTTTGGCGACCTTGTCGTAGGCGCGGACGTCATAGGGGAACCCGTGGAGCAGGACGACGGGAATCCCCGAGGGGTCCCCTGCGTGTTCATAGGCGATGTCGAGAACGGGCGTCGCTACGTGATCCAACGCAGTGAAGGTCATGAGGAGAGCTTCGCATAATCCCTGGCGTAAGCCTCGAAGAAAGCTGCCTCCGCCAGCACCGAACTCCGCAGTTCAGACAGCAGTACCCGTTCGTTGGGTCCGTGCAGCTGGCACGCTGCGTCTTCGGCCCCGAACAACAGGATCTCGGCATTCGGAACGGCTTTCGCGAGCCCGTTCACCAGCGGGATGGCGCCGCCGCTCGCGGCCTGTGTCGCAGCCGAACCCCACGCCGCCTCCAGCGCGGTCGCAGCAGCCTGATACGCAGGTCCGCCGGTCCGCGCGGCGAACCCGGGGCCCGCGTCCTGGGGCGTCACCATCAGCTCGACGCCGAACGGCTTGGCCGCCTCCAGATGGCGCACCAGAGCCTGCTGCGCCTCCTTCGGGTCCTGCTGGGGATGGATGCGCAGGTTCACCAGAGCCCTGGCATACGGCACGACGGCCAGCGCCGCGGTGTCGACCGCCGGCGCGTCCAGGCCGACCACCGTGACCGCCGGGCCGCTCCACAGCCGCTCGCCGAGGCCGCCGGTGCCCAGCAGCGGCGTGCCGGGCTCGACGGTGGCCAGCGCGCGGAACTCCTCGTCGGTGTACGCGGTGCCGGACCACGGCTCGCGCAGTAGTCCCGGGACGGCGACGTCGCCCTTGTCGTCGTGCAGCGTGGCCAGCGCGGCGATCAGCGTGAGCAGCGCATCGGGGGCGGCGCCGCCGTACAGGCCGCTGTGCCGCGCCTCCTTCAGCGTGCGGACCTCCACCAGCACCTCGGCGTCCCCGCGCAGGGCGGTGGTCAAGGTCGGGGTGCCGGGGCGGATGTTGCCCATGTCGGCGATGATCATCGCGTCGCAGACGAACGCGTCCGGGTTCTGCGGCGGGTAGTCGTCCAGGACGCTGCCGTACTCCTCCTGGCCTTCCAGCACCAGGCGGATGCCGACCGGCGGACGGCCGTCGAAGGCGCGCAGCGCGCCGAGGTGCACGGCCAGGTTCGACTTGTCGTCGGCGATGCCGCGGCCCCGGATCGCCGGGCCGTGCTCGGGATCGGTGTACTCCGTCGGGGTGAAGGGCGGAGAGACCCACGCCGCCTCGTCCCCGGGCGGCTGGACGTCGTAGTGCCCGTAGAGCAGGACGGTCGGGGCGTCCGGCGTCGGTGGCGGGATGTGGCCGGTGATGATCGGGGAGGTGTCGGGCAGCCGCAGGTCCGCCAGGTCCTGGACGCCCGCCTCGCGCAGTAGGTCGACCAGCAGGTCGTGGCACTCGACGACCTTCTCCTTCGGATAGCCGGGGAAGGCGATCGAGGGGATGGCGGCCAGACGCTTGAGATCGGCGGCGACACCGGGCATCAGGGCGTCGACTTTGGCGGTGAGCTGCGCGATGTCCATGCGGTCAGTAACTCATACCCAACCGCGGCGCGCCGCCTGAGCGCCGATCTGGAAGCGGGAGGCGGCACCGAGCCGGGCGGCCAGATCGGCGACGCGACGGCGCACCGTGCGCTCACTGATGCCGAGCTGGCGCGCGATGACGTCGTCCTTCATCCCCGCGTTCAGGCATTGCAGGATCGCGTGGTCCTCGGCGAGTAGATCCGGATTCGCCCGCGCCCGCGGCACGAACAACGGCACCGCCTGCGTCCACACCGCCTCGAACAGCGCGATCAGCGCCTCGCAGAGCCCGGAGGCGTGCACGACGGCGCACCGCGAGTCGGCGTCCCCGGCCCCCGGCTCGGACAGCGGCAGCATCGCCTCCCGCCGGTCGGCGACGACCAGCTTGGTCGGCACCGTCGGGGCGGCCCGCGCCTGCTCGCCGAGCTCCACCAGCGCGCGCACCCGGCTGGTGCGCTCGGCGTGGTCCAGCACCTCGGTGGCGTAGACCGCGCGCACGGCGACGCCGCGGGCCAGCGCGCCGATCTCCGCCTCGGAGTCGCCGTAGTCGGAGGCGGCGTAGGGCGGGGTGTCGAAGGCCAGGATCTCGGTGTCGGCGCGCGCCACCAGATCGTGGAACCGCGCGGCGATGGCCGAGCGCCCGACGATCGCCTCCACCGGCCGCGCCGCCCCGGTGCGCATCGCCCGGTCGTGGAAGCTGGCCGAGAGTTCGTCAATGGTCTGAGTCAGTCGGTCCAACTCGGTCCGCCGCTCCTTCACCAGCCCGGTGAGCGCCACCCGCGGATCGACCGGCAGCACCGCGAGGCCGTCGCGCGAGGCCAGCCCGAGCTCGATCAGACGTCGCACGCTGCGCCGAACCTGCTCCGGCGGCGCGTCGAGATCCGCGGCGAGGGTGGCCGGCGTGTGCGGGTCGCCGGTGGCGACCAGGCGGCGCAGGACCGATTCGTCGAAGGCTGACAGGCCGGCGGGGGTCAGCATGGCCGGGACTCCCCTCTGTGATGTGCCGTCGCTGTGCCTTCCGGGCGGCAGATGTCAGTGTCGGGGCTGATCCAACCAAGCCGGCGGCGAAGCCGCAGCCATTTTCCCTTGTATTCGAAGGAATCGATGCCCCGCCGGTACTTCCCGCCAGGGCCTCACCTCTTGTTGGATGACTCGCACGCGCCTACGATGAGCGTCCCAAGAACGTGAAGATGATTCATATATCTGGAGCGCGCCTTGTCCACCGAGACTTCGCCCGGCCCCGGCACCACGTCATCCTCGTTCGACGCGGAGCCCACGGCGAAAGTGCGGGCGCCGTGGATCACCGGCTTCGTGTTCGCCGGGCTCGGCTGGCAGGTCGCGAGCCAGGTGCCCAGCACTTTCACGGTGCCGCAGCAGATCAAGGACATCGACCCGGCCGGGCACGTCGCGGACTTCGCGTGGGTGAACACGATCGGGACGCTGTCGATCCTGTTTTTGGGGCCGCTGTTCGGGATGCTGTCGGACCGGACGGTCTCGCGCTTCGGGCGGCGGCGGCCGTGGATCGCCTTCGGCGGCGTCGCCGGCGCCGGTGCGCTGGTCTTCAGCGGGACGCAGAACTCTGTGTGGGGTGTCGGCCTCGGCTACCTGCTGCAGACAGTGTTCGTGGCCGCGCTGGCCGCCGGCATGGTGACGATCGTCCCGGACCAGGTGCCGACCGGGCAGCGCGGCATCGTCCTGGGCTGGGGCGGGGTGCCGCAGGCCGCCGCGCTGATCGTCGGCGGGGTGCTGGTCTCGCTGTCGAAGGGGTACGTCGGGCAGTACGCGGCGTTGGCCTCGCTGATGGTGTTCGTGCTGCTCTTCGCGTGGCGGGTCGGGGATCCGCAGCTGCCGCGGGAGCGGCGTGAGCCGTTCAGTTTCCAGGCCTATCTGGCCAACTACCGGATCCAGGTGCGGCAGTACCCCGACTTCGGGTGGGCGCTCGCCACGCGGTTCCTGATGGTGCTCGGCTACGGCCTCGGGACGCTGTACACGCCGTACTTCTTGAGCGACGTGCTCGGATTCAAGAACGTCGGGTCCGACAAGAGCAACGACAGCCACCTGCTGATCGTGGTCGCGGTGAACAGCGTCTCGACGGTCGCGCTGGTCGTGATCGCCGGCTGGCTGTCGGACCGCTGGGGACGCCGCAAGCCGTTGGTGGCCGCCGGATCCGCGGTGATGGCGGTCGCGGCGGCGATGATCGCGGTGCACCAGACCTGGGGGATGATGCTCGCCGCCGGTGCGGTGCTCGGTCTCGGCTACGGCGTCTACCTGAGCGTGGACGGCGCGTTGGTCACGCAGACCCTGCCCTCCGGTGCCGACCGGGGGCGCGACATGGGTTTCGCGAACTTGATGACGATCATCCCGTTCGCGCTGGTGCCGCCGATCGCGGCGCTGCTCATCAAGTTCGCGGGTGGGTATGCTGCGCTGTTCTGGGCGTCGGCGATCGCTTCGGTGGCCGGCGCGGTGTGCATCAACAGGATTCGCGGCGTCCGCTAAAAGGAACAGGTAGATCGGGACCAATGACTTCACCATCACGCGTCCTCGTCATCGGCATCGACGGGGTCCGTCTCGACGTGCTCCGCGAGGTGTCCACCCCGCACCTCGACGCGATCGCGGCCGCGGGTTTCCTCGCGCCGGTGCGCATCGACGACGCCACGCCGACGTGGTCCGGGCCGTGCTGGGCGACGGTCGCGACCGGCGTCTCGGCGGCCAAGCACGGGATCATGCACAACGTCTTCACCGGGCACCGGCTCGCGGAGCACCCGGATTTCCTGACGCTGGCTTCGTTGGCCGGCAAGCGGACGTATCTGTCGGTCGGGAGTTGGGAGCCGTTGGCGACGGCGGCTTGCGGGGGACCGTTGTTCGCGGCGCCGGATCGGGTGACGTTCACGTCTTACGGTCTGGACTGCGAGCGCGGGGACGAGGCGGCGACGGTCGATGCGGAACGCGAACTGCTGGCGGCGGACTACGACGTGGCGTTCGTGTACCTGGGGGATGTGGACGAGACCGGGCACGAACTCGGCGTCGGGGCGGAGTACACCGCGGCGGTGGAGCGTGCCGACGCGCGGGTCGGGCGTTTGCTGGCGACAGTGCGGGCCCGGTCTTCGTATGCCGAGGAGCGGTGGACGGTGATCGCGGTGACGGACCACGGGCATGTCGACGGGGGCGGGCACGGCGGCGACAGCGATCTGGAGCGGACGGCGTGGATCGCCGCGAGCGGGCCGGGGATCGTGGCGGGTGTGGAGATGGGGACGCTGCGGCATGTGGATGTGGCGGCGCATGTGTATGAGGCGATCGGGCTCAGCGAGGCGATGGCGGGGCTTGCGTTGGAGGGGAAGCCTTTCGCGAGTTTGTGACGTGCCGGTCCGGTCCGACTCGGTCGGGTCCGTTTGGGTCCGGCCCGGTCCTGCCCGGCCCCGGTGGGCCGGGGCAAGACCGGCGGCGGGCCCACATCAGTTCTTGGGGACCCGGAAGCGTCGCACCTCCTGCGGCCAGCCGCAGGCCACCGCGATCTTTCCGGCCCACAGCCGCGCCGCCTCCTCGTCGGCCACGTCCACGACGGCGAAGCCGCCGAGGTACTCCTTGGACTCGACGTACGGGCCGTCGGTGAACATCGGTGTGCCGCTCGACGCGTCGACGCTGAACACCGGGGCGGCGTCGTCCAAGCCGCCGGTGAAGACGAAGACACCGGCCGCCTTCATCTCCGCCACCAGTTCCTTGACAGCCTTGGCCTTCTCTTGCAGCTCCTCGACGGTGTGGTCGGGTACCCACTCTTCGTTGAAGGCGATGAGGTACTCGGTCATGTCTCCTCCTTGTCCCGGCGGCTTCGCGCGGCCGCCTCTCATCTACTCCACGAACGGCTCGCTCCGGATCCGACAGGCCGCCGGTGATTATCAGGAACCTTTAGCCTCCACACGCTTCGGGAACGGGATGCGCATCAGGTCCTCGGCGATGTGGATCCGGCCGCTGAACTCCTCGGCGGCCTCGGCCAGGTAGCGCGCCGGGGCGGTGTCGATGGGGTAGCGCTGCGAGAAGTGCGTGAGCACGAGTTCGCGGACGCCGGCGTCGGCCGCCAGGCGTGCGGCCTGGCGGGCTGTGAGGTGGCCGAACTGGCCGGCGAGGGCTTCTTCGGAGTCGAGGAACGTCGCCTCGATCACCAGCAGGTCGACACCGGTGGCCAGCTGTTCGGCGCCGGGGCAGCGGCGGGTGTCCATCAGGAAGGCGAAGCTCTGGCCGGGTTTGGTGATGCTGACGTCCTCCAGCCGGACGTCGCCGAGGCGGCCTTCGGTGCGCAGGCGTGCGATGTCCGGGCCCTTGATGCCGGCCGCGTTCAGCTTCTGCGGCAGCATCCTGATGCCGTCGGCCTCGTCGATGCGGTAGCCCTGGCAGGGGATGCCGTGGTCCAGCGGGGCGACGGTGAGGGTGAGGCCGCCGTCGAGGGGGTACGTGCGCACGCCGGTGGCCGGCTGCGTCGCGATCTTCGCGCGGGCGTGGTGCGGGGTGGCGAAGCGGAGGCGTTCGAAGTACTCCTCGTGTTCACCGGGGAAGTGGCAGACCACTTCGTGCGGGACGTCGTCCAGGGACATGCGCTGCAGGACGCCGGGCAGGCCGAGGGCGTGGTCGCCGTGGAAGTGGGTGACGCACAGCCGGGTGACGTCGCTGACCGACAGGCCGGCGAACTGCATCTGGCGCTGCGTGCCCTCGCCGGGGTCGAAGAGGAAGCCCTGCTCGTCGAAGCGGAGGAAGTAGGCGTTGTGGGCGCGGTAGCGCGTCGGCACCTGGGAGGCGGTGCCGAGGATGACAAGCTCGCGCATCATCGGCGGGCCTCCTGTTCGACGCCGGCGCGGATGCGGTCCCAGGGCCAGTCGTCCGCGAGGAGGTGGCTGACCAGGCCCGCGTCGAGGAGCGCCAGGATGGCGTAGGCGCGGAACTCCGGGTCGCGGTCTTCGGTGAAGAGCATGGTCAGGTGGGTCTTCCAGAACTGATAGACGCCCAGGCGGTAGCGGGCGCCGGGCGCGGCGGTCTCCGAGGCGAGCAGGAGATCCAGGTGGGCCTGCAGGTAGTCGAGGTACGCCAGCACGAAGGCCACGCGGCGCTCGGTCTGGCTCGCATCGGGCCCGAGGGGTGCGGGGCCGCTGATCATCGCGAGCTGGAGTTCCTTCTCCCGGTCGTCCAGCAGTGCGGCGACCAGGCCGCTCTTGTCCCGGAAGCGCCGGTAGACGGTGCCTTTGCCGACACCGGCCTCCTGCGCCACCGCGTCAGTGGTCAGCGCCTCGACGCCGCCATGCGTGTAGAGCCGCCAGGCGGCCTGGAGCACCAGGGCCCTGTTGCGGGCGGCGTCGGCGCGCTCCCGGGGCGGCTCGCCGGCGAGGGGGAGTTCGGGCCTGGACGGTTCGGACATGGATTCATTGTAGACAAGTGGACCCCGGTCCGCATACTCTGGAACCAGTCAACCGGACTCAGGTCCACTTAGCGCACGAAACAGGAGGCCCAGCCATGACCACCCTCATCACCCGCGACGAGCTCAAGGCCGCGATAGACGGCGGCGCGGTCACCGTCCTGGACGCCCTCGCCGGCGCCTACTGGGAGCAGCAGCACCTGCCCGGCGCGATCCCACTGCACGCCGACCACGTGGAGGAGGTGCACGAGGAACTGCTGCCGGACCGCGACGCGCTGATCGTCACCTACTGCTCGAACCCGGCCTGCCAGAACAGCCAGGCGGTGGCCGGGAAGTTGGAGGCGCTGGGGTACACGAACGTGCGGAAGTACCGGGAGGGGATCGAGGACTGGGCCGCTGCCGGGCTGCCGCTGGAGTCGGGGGTGCTGCGGGTTGCAGGGAGCTGATCGGCTGGCGCGGTGCGCTGCACGATGGCGCGGTGGCGCGGGAACGGCCGCGCGGCATGCGGCACGGCGCCGGCGAAAGGTAGGAGCGGCAGCGCGATCGGGACTGCGCGGCGCGATGTGGCCGAGGGCAACTGGGGCATGCGGCATGGTGCTCAGCCGCGCGGGCTCGGCAGTGAGGCGCAGGCGCATGCGGCATGGCACGGCGCCACATTGGAGCGACAGCGCGATTGGCACTGAGCGGCGTGATGCAGCCCGGGTGGCTGGGTCATGCGGCATGGCGCTCGGCGGCGCGGGGTCGGTAGTGCGGCGCGTGAATGCAACATGGCGCGGCATCGTGCGGCGCGGCGCAATGGGAGAGCGGCGGCGCGGTGCACGCTGCACGGCAGGCATGGCAGGGCGCGATGCGACGCGGGTCGGCAGTGTGGCGTGTGCATGTAGCACGGCGCGGCATCGTGCGGCGCGGCGCAACGGGAGAGCGGCTGCGCGTTGCAAGCCGCAGGGCAGGCATGGCGCGGTGCAGTGCGGCGGGCAGGAACGGGGGTCTCGCCGTAGCCTGAGCACATGATCAGGATCTGCTTCTCCGGCGTCACGGGCTGGACCGCGTCGGCCGTCGTGGCGGCGATCGAGGACTCGGCCGACCTTGTTCTCGTCTCCGGGGTGTCCCGGTCGGCGGCGGGCAAGTCGCTGGCGGAGGCGGTCGGGTGTGCGGCTTCGGGGCGGGTTTATGCGTCGGTGGCCGAGGCGGTGGCTGCGGAGCCGGTTGATGTCGTGGTCGACTACACGAGTGCGGCGGCCGTGAAGCAGAACGCGTTCGGGGCCGTGCGTGGCGGCGCGCATGTGGTGATCGGTTCCTCCGGCCTCAGCGCCGAGGACTATGCCGAGCTCGATGAGGCGGCGCGGGATCGTGAGGTCGGGGTGATCGCCGCCGGGAACTTCTCGGTGATGGCTGCGGTGTTGCGCAAGGCTGCGGCGCTCGCTGCGGAGCACCTGGATCGTTGGGAGATCATCGACTACGCCAGTGCCGGGAAGCCTGACGTGCCGAGTGGGACGGCCCGCGAGCTGGCCGAGACGCTGGGTGCGATTCGGCGTCCGGTGTCTGCGGTTCCGCTCGACGAGCTGCGGGGGCCGGTTGAGGCGCGTGGTGCCGACGTCGAGGGGACCCGCGTCCATTCGGTGCGGCTGCCGAGCTATGTGGTCAGCACCGAGATCATCTTCGGGGGTGCCGGCGAGCGGTTGGTCATGCAGCATGACGCGGGCCCCGATCCCGCCCCCTACGTCGCCGGCACGCTGCTCGCGGTGCGCCATGTCGGTGACGCGGTCGGGGTGCGGCGTGGGCTGGACTCGTTGCTGTTCGACAGCTGAGTGTCGCCCACAAACCACACGCCGCCCCCACACGTCCCCGGCGGCTCGCCGCACGAGCCACCGAGGACCCCGCCGTCGCCGCGGTGCTAGCCGCGCGGGCGGTCGAGCTCGACGTTCTCGAGCACGCCGAGCGCGTCCGGGACCAGGATCGCGGCCGAGTAGTAGGCGCTGACGAGGTAGGAGATGATCGCCTTGTCGTCGATGCCCATGAAGCGGACGTTCAGGCTCGGCTCGAACTCGTCCGGCAGGCCGGTCTGGTGCAGGCCGACCACGCCCTGCTCGTCCTGGCCGGTGCGCATGGCCAGGATCGAGGTGGTGTGGCCGTCGGTGATCGGGATCTTGGAGCACGGGTAGATCGGGACGTCGCGCCAGGCGAACACCCGGTTCCCGTCGACGTTGCCGGACGTCGGGTACACACCGCGCTTGGTGCACTCGCGGCCGAAGGCGGCGATGGCCTTGGGGTGCGCCAGGAAGAACTTCGTGGAGCGCCGCATCGACAGCAGCTCGTCCATGTCGTCCGGGGTCGGCGGGCCGCTGTGGGTGTGGATCCGCTGCTCGTGGGCGGCGTTGTGCAGCAGACCGAACTCCGGGTTGTTCAGCAGCTCGCTCTCCTGTCGCTCCTTCAGCGCCTCGACGGTCAGCCGCAGCTGCTGCTCGGTCTGGTTCATCGGGTCGTTGTAGAGGTCTGCGACGCGGGAATGGATGCGCAGCACCGTCTGCGCCACCGAGAGCTGGTACTCGCGCGGCCGCAGTTCATAGTCCACGAACGTACCCGGCAGGTCGGCCTCGCCCTCGTGGCCGGCGGCCAGCGAGATCTCCGCCTCGCCCTTCTTGTTCACCGGCCTGGCCCGGCGCGTCACGTGCGAGGCGAGCTGCGTGCGCAGCGCCTCCGAGCGGTCCAGCAGCTCCTGGAACGCGCTCAGCGGCAGCGCCAGCAGCACGCCGGAGGTGGTGGCGCGGGCCCCGTAGCCCCACGGCACCGAGTCCACGACGCCGCCGGCCACGGCCTCGTCCCCGAGGTGGTCGCCGCCCGCGAACGACCCGATGACCGTGGTCTCGCCGTACTTGCCGGTGCCGACCTTGGCGACCTTGCCGTGCCCGACCACCAGGATCTCGGTCACCGGCTGCCCGGCCTCGGCCAGCTGCTCGCCGGCGGCGAAGCGGCGCTGCGCGAAGCGGCCGGCCAGTTCGGCCAGCAGCGCGTCGTCGTCCAGGCCGCGCAGGATCGGCAGCTCGGTCAGCGTGGCGGGGAGCACCCTGATGTCCTCGCCGGCCTGGTCGAAGGCGACCCGGCCGCGCCCCATCGCGTGCGACAGCCGGCGGTTCACCCGGTAGGTGCCGCCGGAGACCTGCACCCAGGGCAGCTTGCGGAGCAGCCACCGGGAGGTGATGCCCTGCATCTGCGGAACGGTCTTGGTGGTCGTCGCCAGGTTCCGGGCGGCGGCCGTGCTGAGGCTGAGCTGGCTGTCCGGGACGATGTCCAGCGGGACGAGGTCCTGGGGCGTGGAATCCGTGGTCGGCATGCCTCCAACTAACCAACGGCCTTCTTCTCCGGGCAATATGCGGGTTTGTTACTTCGTTACATCGAGTGATAACCACCGGCCGGGATTGACGCGGCGCCCCGGCGGGTCGCGGGCCTTATGAGAGCCCTGATCCGCCGGGGCGCCACGCGGGCGCGGGGGGGAACCCGCTAGGAAATGGCGAAGTCGTCCGCGTAGACGTCGCCCTGGCTGTACCAGCCGTGGACGAACACCGTCACCTTCCCGGTGGAGTCGGTCGTGAACGGCACCGACAGTTGGGTCCAGCTCGACGCCGAGGTCCAAGTGCTGGCACTGGCGCCGCCGCTGACCCCGATGAAGGCGTAGTCGCCCTGCACCCACGCGGTGAGCTTGTACGCGTGGTTCGGCGTCAGCCCGCTCACCGCCTGGTCGCACTCGCCGGTCGCGCTGCCGCTCGGCGAGACCTTCGCGGCGTGCGACCCGGAGTGCACCGGGCTGTTGACGACCGCGTCAGTGCTCTGACACGTCCAGGGGCTGAACGAGCCGGACTCGAAGCCGCCGTTGGCCACCGCGCCGCCGCCCCCGCCGCCCGGACCGGTCACCGTCAGCGTGAACGTGGCGCTGTGGCTTCCTGAGGCCGCAGTGCCGGTGACGGTGATCTGGTACGTGCCGGCCGGGGTGGTCGAGGACGTGGCCACGGTGAGCGCCGAGGTGCCGCCGGCCGTCACCGAGGTCGGGCTCAGGCTCGCGGTCGCGCCCGAGGGTGCCCCGCTCGCCGTCAGCGCGATGCTCTGCGCGTTGCCGTTGGTGACCGCCGTGGACACCGTCGCCTTGGCGGTACCGCCCTGAGCCAGCGAGGCCGACGTCGGCGAGACGCCCACGGAGAAGTCGTTCGTCGGCGGCGGCGGAGTGCTTCCGCCGCTGGTGAACGGCTCGAAGGTGTTGCTGAAGTACCAGGTGCTCTGCGCGATGCCCGAGCAGCTGTCCGAGCCGCCGGTCCCGACGCAGCCGCCGTTGTCACGCTGCAGCGCCCAGAACGAGATCTCGGCGATGCCCATGGAGTTGGCCCAGCTCAGCACCGGCGCCGCGTCCGAGGTCTGGAACGTCTCGGCCGCGCCGTAGTCGTCGATGCCCGGCATCTCGGTGACGCCGACCATGCCCCACAGCTGCGAGGCGGACTTGCCCGGGTAGAGCGAGGCGAGCTGACCCTCAAGACCGGTGGCGGCGGTCTTGGTGTCGTTCGCCATCTGGTGCGTGGCGCCGTCGTAGTAGTCGAACGTCATGATGTTGACGACGTCGACGCGGGCGTTGTTGGAGACCGCGTTCTGCAGCACCGCCAGCCCCGAGCCGGCCAGGCCGCTCGTGGTGGTCGGCAGCGTGTAGCTGAACTGGACGGTGCGGCCGTTCGCCGCGGTCCAGTCCTCGACCATCTTGATGGCCTTGTTGCGGCGGTCGATGCCCGCGGTGTTGGTCAGCGAGTTGTCCTCGGTGTCCAGGTCGAGCCGGGTGACGTTGTACGTCGTGATGACACTCTCGTACGCCGCGGCGATCGAGCTCACGTTGGTGCAGCTGTCCGCGATCTCGGTGCCGCCGTGGTCGGCGGCGTACCCGCCGAACGACGGGATGATGTCGCCGCCGCCGGACCGGATCGTGGCGATGGAGGACCCGTAGGTCGAGGACGAGATCGGCGTCGAGGTGTCGCCGTCCCAGTCGACCGTGCAGGAACCCGCGCTGGCGGTCTGGACGAACGCCATCGTCAGGTACTTGGCCCCGGACTGCTGGCTCAGCGTCGCCGGGTCCTGGCCGTTGTAGGCCTCGAAGTAGGGCGCGAAGACGTGCGCCGGAATGGGCGTGCCGGTCGACGCGGCCGGTACCGCCGTGGCGGCATGGCCCGCGGCGCTCGACGCCAGCAGGGCGCCGGCGCTCGCGGCCAGCGTCGCCGCGGCGGTCGCGAGCACGCGGATATGACGGCCTGTCCGTTTCATGTTGCTCCCAGATGGCAGGGCGTTGAGCAGGACTGGATCTTGAAAGAGGCGGCCGCCCTGGAGGACATCATTGGACTAGACCAGAGGTCTGTCAAGGTTCCTAACAATTCGACTTGCCGCAGCCTGCGGCGCGGTGTTTCGGGGAGCTCGCAGGTGTTGTGAAATGCGCCGAAAAGGATGAATCAATATTCTGAGTCAGCTATGTGGCCGTTCGACCGAGTCTCACACTGAGCGCAGCGCGTCCACCGCGATGCGGGCGGCGGTGCCGATGGCGGCGTCGGCGGCGGGCAGGATGGAGGCGGTGGAGGCGGCGCGGGTGAAGACGGCTACGGCGTAGCGGCCGCCGTCGGGGTACTCGATGAGGCCGGCTTCGTGGCGCAGGGTTGGCAGGGTGGCCGTCTTGCCGCTGACTCGGACGTCGTCGAATGGGAAGCCGGAGGCCATGCGGTGGGTCCAGGCCTGGAGGCCGAGCAGCGAGCGCAGCTCTTCGGCCAGGTCGCCGGTGCAGACCTCGTCGCGCCATACGGCGGCGAACAGCTCGGCCATCTGGCGGGCCGTGGAGCGGTTGGTCTGCGACGGGTTTAGGACACTGATATTCGCGATGGCGGCGGGATCGGTCAGGTTCGGGTGGGCCCGCAGCGCGTCCCTGATGGCCGCCATGTCGTGGACCGCGATCGTGTCGGCCAGGCCGAGCTCGGCCATGGTGCGGTTGACGACGTCGAAGCCGACCTCGCGCCACAGGGCGTCGGCGGCGGCGTTGTCGCTGACGGCGACGACAAGGGTCGCGAGGTCGCGCAAGGACATGCGCACGGCGTCACGCATCACGGCAATGCCCGACAAGCCTGGCGTGCGCTCGGCAGCGGGGATGTCGATCTGGCGCGTACGGTCCAGGCGGCCGGCGGCGGCTTCCCGGTACAGAGTCGCGAGCAGGCACACCTTGTGCAGACTGCTGGTCGGCGTCAGCTGCGTGGCGGCCACGGAGACCGAGGCACCGGAGTCGATGTCCAGCGCGTGCAGTTGGCCGGTGACGCCGGCGTCGGCGAACGCGGCGTTGATGCGCGTCACGGCGCGCCGAGTAGCGGCGCTGGAAGGCGAAACGGCTTCACTCACAACGCGAACTCCGTTTCCGGTCGGGCGACGCGCGGACGCGGATGTTCGGCGGACGCCGCGTACATGCCGGCATGAACGCGCAGCGCGAGGTCGGCGGCCTCGGCGAAGACACGCACGGCCGGCCCGTCATGCCCCGCACGCCAGGCCGTGGACGTGCGCCAGGACAGCGGACGACCGGCCAGCGGACGCCAGGTGGTGCCGGGCTCCGGCGGCGGCTCGGGGATCAGCGCGACCAGGTCGGCCCCGGACAGGATGAGCGCGCGGGTGAATTCGAGCCCTTCGACAGTGCGGATCGCGGTCGGCGTGAAACCGTGGCGCGCGCACGCGGTCAGCGTCTCGTCGTGCAGCGCCGGGCTGTTCGTGCGCGGCGGCATGGCCAGTCCGCGCCCCGTCAGGGCTCTGAGATCGACCTCCGGCTGGGCCGCCAGCGGATCGTCCTCACGCAGCAACACACCCAGCGGTTGATGCAGCATCGGCCCGAACGACAGCCCTGCGGCCAGACACGGATGCCGCACGATCCCCGCGTCCAACGTGCCCGCCGCCAACTCCGCAGTCTGCTCGGCCGTCGTGAGCTCGCGTAGATCGAGCTCACTGCCGGGACTGCGCTCCTGGAACGCCGTCAGCAGCGCCGCTACCGCCGCGCCGCCGAGATGCGCCGGTACCGCGGCGCGCAACGTCCCGGCCTCGCCATCTTGTAACCGCTCTACCACCGACCGCAGCCGATCCGCAGCGTCGAGCACGGCCTCGCTCTGCGCCAGCACCAGTTGCCCGGCCGGGGTCAGCACGGCGCCGCCGCGCCCCCGGTCGAACAGCCGCACCCCGAACTCCCGCTCCAGCCGCTGGATCCGTTGCGACAGCGACGGCTGCGCCAGCCGCAGCCGGCTTGCGGCCCGCCCGAAGTGCTGTTCCTCAGCGACCACGCGGAAGTACCGGAGGTGCGCCAAGAGGTCCATGACATTGGATCATAGCCACTTCGCTATGGAAGTGTTTCCCATACGACTCTTGGACAGAGTCGCGAACCGCACGCTTTCCTTGCGAACTATGGCAGGCATGCAACGGCGGGGACGCCGCACTTCAAGGACCGTCACCGCGGCGGTCGTCACGGCCGCGGTGGTGGCGACCGCGTCCGTGGCGCTCTGGCTGCGGTCCGACCACAACAGCAACGGCACCGGCACCTCACCGGCGGCGCAGACCGGGCCGGGCGGCGGCGCGGTGTCATCGGGAGCGTCGGGGTCGGCGGGGGCGTCAGGATCCGGCACCGCGCCCTCGACGCCGGACGCGGTGGCGAAGGACTTCCTGGCCGCGTGGGCGTCCGGCGACTACACCAAGGCCGGCTCCTTCACCGACAACACGACCGCCGCCGGCCCGCGGCTGCAATCGGTCATGAAGTCGCTGAACCCCAAGTCCACACAGCTCACCCTCGGATCGCAGATCCCTGCGACGGGTGCCACACCAGACCCGGCGACCCACTACAACTTCAGCGTCGTGGACACCTTCGACGGCGGCTTGCAGTGGACCTACAACTCGATCCTCGCGGTCGTCCCGGCGAGCGGGAACGCGGGCACCCCGCTGGTCCACTGGTCCTCGGCCGTCATCAATCCGCAACTCGGCGGCGCTGCGAATCTCACCGCGACCCCGCCGGCTGCGACGGTCGTCGACGACACCGGCCTGCCGTTGCAGGCGTCGGCGCATCCCACCCTGGGGACCGTGCTCACGCATCTGGCGACCGCCAAGCCGTCCGGCGCCCCGGCCCCGACCGCGCTCCAGATCAACTTCGTCGACGCCAACACCGGCGCGACGCTCGGCGGGACGCAGCCGGTCAACCTGGGCGCGCCGAGCGGCGGCGCCGCGTTGCAGATCACGTCGACACTCGACAACCGAGTCCAGAGCGCCGCCGAGCACGCGCTGGCCGCGTACCCGGAGTCCGGCATGGTGGTCATCAAGCCGAGTACCGGCGGCGTTCTGGCGATGGCCGGCAACTCGCAGAGCACGGCGGGCTTGGCCTATCACGCGCTGCGGGCGCCGGGTTCCACGTTCAAGGCGATCACGACGGCGGCTCTGCTCCAGGCCGGCGTCAAGCCCTCGGATTCCGCGCCGTGCCCGGCGATCGCGATCGTGGGGTCGCAGCACTACCACAACGACGAGGGCCTGAAGAACGGCTACCCGAACGCCACCCTGGCCGACGCCTTCGAGCAGTCCTGCAACACCTCCTACGTCGGCCTGCGCAACCGCCTGTCGGGCCTCGGCGCGCTGGAGAACGAGGCGAAGACGCAGTTCGGCCTGAACCAGCCGTGGGACATGGGGCTCGGCTCGGCGACGTACTGCACGGCGGGCGGCGAGCAGGTCCCCGCGGGCGACGGCCAGGAGCGGTTCGCCGCCGAGACCTTCGGCCAGGGCGACATCACGATGTGTCCGCTCACGATGGCGTCGGTGGCCGCGACGGTCGCGACCGGGACGTTCAAGCAGCCGATCCTGGTGCCGGGGCAGAAGCAGGTCGCGGCGACGCCTTTGCCCGCCGGGGTCGACAACGATCTCAAGACTCTGATGCGCGGGGTCGTCACCGATGGCACGGCCACCTCGCTGCGCGGCGTCAGCCCGACGCTCGGCGCCAAGACCGGCACGGCCGAGCGGCAGAACGGGGATCTGGACAGCTGGATGATCGCGATGGACCCGCAGCACGACATCGCCGTCGCCTGTTTGGTGCTCAACGGCGGATTCGGCAACGACAAGGCGGGTCCGGCGATCAAGGCGATGCTGAACGGGATCGGGATCGGCTGATCCGAGCGGCGCGGTCGGCGTGGTCGACGCGGCCAGCGCGATCGGCGGGGCCGGCACGGTAATACGGGCGCTGTCATAGGGCGGTTATCCGCCCTATGCCGGGTACGGCTCTCACGAAGGGTGAAACGCCTGGTAGCACCGTGGCTCGTGGGGTGCGCGAATTGCGAGGATCAAGGTGTCAGAACAACGCGCCACCGCATCCGAAGGAACGTCTCATGCGAACTTCTCGTCTCGTCGCCGCTTCTCTGGCCGGGGCCGTCTCTTGTGGTCTCGTCGTCTCGACCACGCTCCCGGCGTCGGCTGCATCGGCCGTGTCGACCGCGTCGTCCTCGAAGCCGGCCCAGGGGGAGACGCTCAAGCTGCCCGCGCCGACCGGCCGTTACGCCACCGGCGAGTCGACCTTCCGGCTCGTCGACAACTCGCGGTCGGACCCGTGGGTGCCGAACCAGCCCTACCGCGAGCTGATGATCAGCGTCTTCTACCCGGCCGTGCACACCGGCGGCAAGCCCTTCACGAACCAGTTCCCGGCCGCGGCGTCCGCTCTGATCGGCGCCAGCATGGACAGCGGCAACAGCCTGCCCGCCGGGCTGGTGAACTGGGCCGCGACCAAGACGCACTCGGTGCAGGACGCCGCCATGGCGCCGGGCCACTTCCCGGTCGTGCTGTACTCGCCCGGGGCCGGGGACTCGCGTGACTCGAACATCACGTTGGTGGAGAACCTGGCGTCGCAGGGCTATGTGGTGGTCACCATCGACCACACCGGGGAAGCGCCGGGCACGGAGTTCCCGGACGGCCACGTGGTCGACAACGCACCGCTGCTTGCCGCCTTCGCCCAGGTCGGGGACGACCAGGCGGCGGCCACCGTCCTGCTCACCAAGGTGATGGACGTCCGCCTGGCCGACACCCAGCTCGTGCTGAACCGGCTGTCGAGCCTGCCGCACCGGCTGATCGCCGGGATGAACCTGAACGACATCGGGATGTTCGGGCACTCCGCCGGCGGGTTCACGGCAGCGGAGACGATGTACCACGATCCGCGGGTCAAGGCCGGCGTCAATCTGGACGGCACCTTGGAGTTCACCGAGAACCCCGACGGCACCCACCTGAGCGACGTCGCGCAGCACGGTCTGAAGCAGCCGCTCCTGCTGATGGGCAGCACCGGCCGCTACCCCAGCAGCATCCACATCGAGCCGTCGTGGGCGTCGTTCTGGCAGCACCAGAAGGGGTGGAAGGCCGACATCACCCTGAACGACTCCCAGCACCAGTCGTTCACCGACGCCGAGCCCCTGCTGGCGCAGTTGGAGGGCAAGGTTCCGCACTCGACGCTGACCTACGACAACGGGACCGTCGACGCGCAGCGCGCGGTGGCCGCCGACCGGGCCCTGGTGGACTCGTTCTTCGACCGGTTCCTGAAGGGCCACGACAACCACCTGCTCGACGGCCGTGGCGCGTCGCAGTACCCGATCACGTTCGTGAAGCAGACCGTGAAGCAGACCGTGAAGTAGACCGCTCCGGCCGCTCAGCCGCGGTACGGAGGGTGCCCGCCCCAGCTCCATTTCGGCATCGGGGCGTCGTACTCCTTCACACCCGGCTGGGAGTTGATGACGGCGAGCCGGGTGCCCCACTCGATGTAGCCGGTGAAGGCGGCGCGGAACTCGGGGTCGTCCGGGAGGCCGACCTCGTCGGCGGCGTCCATCAGGAGGCTGACCCAGCGGCGGCGCTGCTTCTCCTGGATGCCGCGGCCGAGGTGCTGCCGGATCATGTGGCGGTAGCCGCCGTGCGAGTCCGTGTAGGTGCTGGGGCCGCCGAAGACCTCGCCGAGCCAGAGCGCGACGTGCTGCGGGTGCTCTGGGTTCATGCCGGCGAACAGGGGATGGAGCAGGTCGTCCTTCAGGACCTTGCGGTAGAAGGCCTCCGTCAGGCGCAGGAGGGCCTCTTCGCCGCCGAGCCATTCGTAGAGGCTCGGGACGGCGCCGCCGTCGCCTCGGACGGCTGTGTTCTCGTAGTGGCGCCGGTCGGTGATGTCGGCTTCGTAGGCCTTGAGGTGGTCCTCGTCCGGGGTCGCCGGAGCCTTCGTCGAGTTCCAGGTGGTGCGGAAGACGTACTGGTCGGGTTCGTCGATGCCGCGGGTCAGCTCGTAGCCGACGCATTCCGGCGTGGCGGTCAGCGCCTTGGCCGCATCGGCGTAGGCGGCCTCGAACTCGGCGGCGCGTTCGGCGGGAATGCGGTAGCGGATGTACTCGACGGTCATGCGATCAGTTTTCCATGGCGCCTGCTTATCCGGGCGGATCCGCGGTGATGCGGGCGTCGTGAGGCCTACTTCGCCCCCGGCACCTGAACCGCCTTCGCCAACCAAAGCAACTCCTGCGTGAACGCCGCCTGCGCGAAGGTCCACGAGTGCTTCCCGGAGCCGGTCCAGATCTGGTTCGGGACGTGGTCCTTGTTCAGCGCGGCGGACAGCTGTTGGGCATGCTTTGGCTGCGCCGACTCCTGGTCGCCGACTGCGAACATGCCGGTGAAGGTCTTGGGCCACTTCTTGTGCTTGGTCAGGATGGTCAGGGGGTCGTCGGTGGCGTACTCGGCCGCGTTGCCGCCGTAGAGGGCGGCGATGGTGGAGTTCTTGTCGCCCTTGTTGGGGCCCAGGTCGCCGCTGATGTCCAGGAAGTGGCCGAAGACCGTGGGATGCGTGAGCGCGAGGTCGATGGCGCAGGTGCCGCCCATCGACCAGCCGGCGGCGGCCCACTTGGCGGGGATCGTGGCGGTGCCGAAGGTCTTCTCGACGTAGGGCGGGATGTCCTTCACCAGGTGGTCCATGGCCTGGCCGGCGGGGCCGTTCACGCACTCGGTGTCGACCTTGAAGCCGCCGGAGGCGTCGACGAAGACCAGCACCGGGGCGAAGCCGTGGTTCGCGGCGGCGTAGGCGTCGGCGGTCTTGATGGCGTTGCCGGCGCGGATCCAGTTGTCGGGAACCGCGTACTCGCCGCCGATCATCTCCACGACCGGGAGCTTGGGACGGTGCGTGGAGCGGAACCAGGCTGGCGGGAGGTAGACGTACTCGCTGCGGTGCTGGAAACCGCTGGCGGTGTCCGGGATGTCGACCTCGACGATGCGGCCCGTCTTGGTGTTGCCGTGGATGCTGCCCAATTGCGCCAGGGTGACCTGCTGCGGCAGCGCCTGGTTGGTGAGCTCGCCGTACATGTCCGCCAGCGTCGGGTAGTAGCCGAGTCCGGCGTCCAGCGCGTCGGCGGCGGTGAGCACGGCCAGCAGCATCGCCAGCGGCGCCGCCGTCCGCTGCCACCAGCGTGAGCCGCGCCAGCACACGATCGCCAGGCCCAGAGCCAGGGCGAAGACCGCGAGCCAGAACCAGAGCCCGAGCGGCAACGGATCGGAGATCCCGCCGACCGTCCGGACCAGCACCACGCACAGCACGCCGAACAGAACAGAACCCCCGAGCACGATCGGCAGGCGCTTGAGCAGGAACTTCCGGTCCCGCAGCCGCCTGCGTCCGATCGTGACGACGACCAGCGCCACGGTGAGCACCCGCAGGGTCCACGGCAGCCAGCCGTCCAGCAACGACACGTCCACGGGCTCGATCTTCGCGGGGGTGCCGTCAGTTCCGGGTAAGGGTCGCCTATCCAACCGCCGCAGGCCACCGGCTCCCGGCGCTGGCACAATGACCGCATGGCGGTCACGGACGAGGCGATCGAGAAGATCAAAGAGATGATCATCAAGGGCCGGCTGCGGCCCGGCGACCGCCTGCCCAAGGAGGCGGACCTGGCCGCGGAGCTGGGGCTCTCCCGCAGCTCGCTGCGGGAGGCGGTGCGGGCCCTGTCGCTGATCCACGTGCTGGACGTCCGGCAGGGCGACGGTACTTACGTCACCAGCCTGGAGCCGGCGCGGCTGCTGGAGGCGATGAGCTTCGTGGTGGACTTCCACCGCGACGACACCGTTCTGGAATTCCTTGAGGTACGCCGCATCCTGGAGCCGGCCGCCACCGCGATGGCCGCGCAGCGCATCACCGACGACGAGGTGGCCGACCTGCGCGCGCACCTGGCGCTGATCGGCAACGCCCCGACGGTCGAGGACCTGGTGCGCAACGACCTGGAGTTCCACAGCCGGATCGCGGCCTGCTCGCGGAACGTGGTGCTGGGCTCGCTGCTGGACAGCCTGTCGGGGCCGACGACGCGCGCGCGGGTCTGGCGCGGGCTGACGCAGGAGGGCGCGCTGACCCGGACGCTGATGGAGCACACGGCGATCCTCGACGCGCTGGCCGAGCGGGACTCCGAGGGCGCCCGGGCGTGGGCGACGATCCACATCGTGAGCATCGAGCAGTGGCTGCGGAACACGCTGAGCGAGAGACGGTCCACGGACCAGTGAACAAGCAGAGCGGTCGGGTATCCGGTTCTGCGAGAACCGGATACCCGACCGCTCCCACTCATTCTTGCGCGGCGCCCGAGGTGTAGCGCGAGACGACCAGCGCCACCAGGATCACCAGGCCGTCGAAGAACTCGATGTCGTTCGGCGACACGTGCCCGAACGTCAGCACGTTCTCGATCAGCCGCAGCGTCAGGACGCCGGTGAGCGCTCCGAACAGCGAACCGCGGCCGCCGTTCATGCTCACGCCGCCGATCACGGTCGCGGCGAACACCTGGAAGATCTTCCCGGTGCCGGCGCTCGCCGAGGCGGAGCCCAGGCGGCCGGTGTAGAGGATGCCGGCGAAGGCGGCGAGCATCGAGCCGATGATCAGGACGATCCAGACCGTGCGCTCCACGCGGATGCCGGCGGCCTTGGCGGCGCCCGGGTTGCCGCCGATCGCGTACACCGCGCGGCCGTGCCGGTACCAGCCGAGGGCGATGATGCCGACGGCGAACAGGAGCCCGCAGATCCACACCGACGCCGGCTGTCCGAACCAGATGGTGTGCCCGAGGTAGGCGAACGACGGGGGCAGCGTGAAGATGGTCTGGCCGCCGTCGATGACGATCACCAGGCCGTGCAGCATCGTCAGCATCCCGAGGGTGACGACGAAGCCGTTCAGGTTCATCTTCAGGATCAGGAAGCCGTTCACGGCCCCGACCGCCGCCCCGACCAGCAGGCACACCGGGATCGCCAGCCACTCGGCGCCGAAGCCCAGGCCGTTGAAGCGGTTCCCGGCGGTCGGCAGCACCAGCCACAGCGCGATCACCGGGGCCAGCGTCACCGTCGACTCCAGCGACAGGTCCATCCGGCCGCTGATCAGGATCAGCGCCTCGGCCAGGACCAGGACGCTGAGCTCGGTGGACTGCTGGAGCATCGCCAGGAAGTTGTCCGAGGTCAGGAAGTCCGGCGATTCGATGAAGCCGATCAGGATCAGCAGCGCCATCGCCGGCAGCAGCGAGAACTCGCGCAGCCAGCGGGTGCTCGGGCGGCCGGACCGCCCGGTCCGGCCGGCCGGGAGGGTCTCGGCCGCGTCGGTCATCGTCGTGGCCTCACTCATGGCCGGGCCTTTCGTTCGCGATGGTCTGGTCTTCGGGGGAGGGGTCCGGCGCGGGGTCGCTGGGCCCTTCCGCGTCGCTGGGCCCTTCCAGGCCGCTGAGTCCTTCCACGGCGGCGATGAGTTCGGCGTCGCTCCAACCGCTCGGGAACTCCCCGACGATCGCACCCTTGAACATCACCACCACCCGGTGGGCGATCCGCAGGTCGTCGAGCTCGTCGGAGACCAGCAGCGCGCCGCAGCCCTCGTCGGCGGCCTGGCGCACCGTGCCGAGCAGCGACTCCTTCGACTTGACGTCCACCCCGGCGGTCGGCCGGATCAGCACCAGCGCCTTCGGGGAGTTGGCCAGCGCGCGGCCCATCACGACCTTCTGCTGGTTGCCGCCGGACAGCGCGCCGACCGGCTGGTCCGGTCCTTCGGCCTTGACGTCCAGCCGGGCCATCAGGACGCTGCCGGCGCGGCGCAGCGAGTCGCCGGTGAAGAAGCCGTGGCGGCCCAGCCGGTCCATCGCGGTGAGCGTGATGTTCTCGGCGATCGGGCGCATCGGGACCACGCCCTGCGCGTGCCGGTCTTCGGGGACGAAGCCGAGCCCGGCGTGCAGCGCGTCCGGGACGCTCCCGGTCCGAACGCTCTTCCCGGCGACCGCCACGGTCCCGGCGCTCGGGCGGTGCAGCCCGGCGACCGTCTCGCCGAGCGCGACCACGCCCGAGCCGCCGGCCCCCGCCAGGCCGACGATCTCGCCCCGGCCCACCGAGACCGAGAAGTCGGAGTAGGCGCCGGGCAGAGTCAGGTCACTGATTTCCAGCGCCGGGACGGAGTCGGCCGTCGGCGTGTAGGTGTCGACCGCGTACTGGGCCCGTTCCGAGCGGTCCTCGCCGGTCATGGCCTCGATCAGGGCGTCCTTGTCCAGGCCCGCGACCGGCGCGGTGAGGATGTGCCGGGCGTCCCGGTAGACGGTCACCGTCTGGCAGACCTCGTACACCTCGGCCAGGTGGTGCGAGATGAACAGGAACGCCACGCCCGATTCCTGCAGCCGCCGCAGCCGGTCGAAGAGCCCTGCGATCTTCGCGCCGTCCAGCTGCGCGGTGGGCTCGTCCAGGATGATGAACTTCGCCCCGAAGGACAGCGCGCGGGCGATCTCCAGCACCTGCCGCTGGTCCACGGCCAGGGTCGCGGCGGCCGCGGCCGGGTCCACGTCGATCTCGTACTCGGCCAGCAGATCCGCCGCGCGGGAGCGCAGCGCCTTCCAGCTGATCCGGCGCAGCCCGTCGGCCTGCCGGTTCAGGAACAGGTTCTCGGCCACCGAGAGCGTCGGGATGATCGTCGACTTCTGATACACGCACGCGACCCGCGCCTGCCAGGCCGCGCGGTCGGACACCGGCGGCGCGGCCTCGCCGTCGAACAGGATGCGCCCCGCCTCCGGCCGGGCCAGCCCGGTCAGCAGCGACACCAGCGTGGACTTGCCGGCGCCGTTGCGCCCGACCAGCGCGTGCGCCTCGCCGGGGGCGACGTCGATGCCGACGTCGATCAGGGCGCGGGTGGCGCCGAAGCTCTTGGACACGGCTATCGCCGTGGCGACGGGGCGGCCGGTGGTCCCGGCCGCCCTTTGGTCGTGCGTCGTCATCGGACTGTCACTTGCCAACCTGGTTGCCCCACAGCGTGGAGTCGCCCACGTTCGCCGAGGTCACCAGCGGCGCGGGCAGCTGGTCCTCCAGCCCGTTGGGCAGCTGGATGATCGTCGAGTTGTGGTCGGTCGGGCCGGGGGAGAAGGTCTTGCCGTCGGCGGCGGCCTGGGCGTAGAAGAGCCCGTACTTGGCGTAGAGGTCCGCCGGCTGGGAGACGGTGGCGTCGATCTGCCCGGCCTTGATGGCCTGGAACTCCGCCGGGATGCCGTCGTTGGAGATGATGAAGATGTGCTTGGGGTCGGTCGGCGGCACCAGCAGGTTCTTCTGCTTGAGCAGGGACAGGGTCGGTGCCAGGAACACGCCGCCGGCCTGCATGTAGATGCCGTTGACGGTGCCCGCGTTCAGCGCGTCCTGGAGCTTGGAGGCGGCCACGTCGCCGGCCCAGTTCGTCGGCTCGGCCTCGATCTTGATGTTCGGGTAGTTCTGCTTCATGCAGTCGCCGAAGGCCTGGGAGCGGTCGCGGCCGTTGATCGAGGTGAGGTCGCCCTCGAACTCCACGATCCGTCCGGTGCCCTTGAGCTTGTCGCCGAGGAACTGGCAGGCCTTGGTGCCGTACGCCTTGTTGTCCGCGCGCACGACCATGTACACCTGCCCCTTGTCGGGCCGGGTGTCCACGCTGACCACCGGGATGTGCTTGCCCGCCAGGTCCTCCAGGGTGCTGGCGATCGCGCCGGTGTCCTGCGGGGCCATCAGGATGACCTTCGCGCCCTGGCCGGTGAGCGTGGTGACGTTGGAGACCAGGACGTCGGTCTGGTTGTTGGAGTTCGTGGCGGGGAGCGCGTTGATCTTGCCGGAGCTGATGTCGCTGTTGACGTACTTCGCGTAGCTGTTCCAGAAGTCGGAGTCCGACCTCGGGAAGTCGATGCCTATCTTCTTGCCGCCGCCGGAGGCGGACTTCGAGCTGCTGCGGCCGCAGGCGGCGGCGCTCAGCCCGAGCGCCGCGACGGCCGTGAGGGCCAGAACTGTTCTCGACGTACGGTGCAGCCTCATGACCGTCCTCGCTGGTGAAGGGGTGCGGATAAGTGCGGGGAAGCGTGTGTGTTCTGTGTCACGTGCCGTTCAGTCATCCGATGTATAGCCCTGGTAGCGGGGGCTGTAAAGACTGTGGAACATAATCGTTACGGGGAATTGCTAGATCCACTCCGGGAATCGCCAGGCCGACCCCGGGTCCGGGGAGTGAGAAGGATCTTGAATCCCTTGACGATAGATCCGATGTTTGCCTAGAGTCCCGGAGCGTGAGACTCCTCCGCCTGGGCGAGCCCGGCCGCGAGCGCCCCGTGCTGCTCGCCGCCGACGGCCGCCACTTCGATCTGACCGGTGTCATCGGCGACCTGGACCGTGCGTTCTGGGTGGACGGGGGCGCGGACGCGGTCCGCGCCGCGTCCGAGGCCGGCACCCTGCCCGAGATCCCGGCCGACGAAGTCGCCGGGTCGCGCGTCGGCGCGGCCGTCGCGCGCCCCGGCAAGGTGGTGTGCATCGGGCTGAACTATCGGGACCACGCCGAGGAGACCGGTGCGCCGATCCCGCCGCGGCCCGTCGTCTTCATGAAGGACCCTTATACGGTCGTCGGCCCGAACGACGACATCCTCATCCCGCGCGGCTCGGTCAAGACCGACTGGGAGGTGGAGCTCGCCGTCGTCATCGGCGCGCGGGCCCGCTACCTGGAGTCGCACGAGGCCGCACTCGGTGTCGTCGGCGGCTTCGCGGTCAGCAACGACGTCTCCGAGCGCGAGTACCAGCTGGAGCGCTCGGGACAGTGGGACCTGGGCAAGTCGTGTGAGACCTTCAACCCGCTCGGGCCGCACCTGGTCACCGCCGACGAGGTCGAGGACTTCCAGAAGCTGGGTCTGCGGTTGAAGGTCAACGGCGAGCAGCGGCAGAACGGCAACACCGAGAACATGATCTTCGGAGTGGCCGAGGTGATCCGCTACCTCTCGCAGCACATGGTGCTGGAGCCCGGGGACGTCATCAACACCGGGACCCCCGCGGGCGTGGCGCTCGGTATCGCCGACCACCCCTACCTGCGCGCGGGCGACGTGGTCGAGCTGGAGATCGACGGGCTGGGATCGCAGCGCTCGAATCTGGTCCGGGCATGAGCCGGATCGTCGGTTTCGAGACCTTCGACGTCCGGTTCCCCACCTCGCGGGAGCTCGACGGTTCGGACGCGATGAACCCGGACCCCGACTACTCCGCCGCCTACCTGATCCTGCGCACCGACGCGGACGACGGACTGGAGGGCCACGGCTTCACCTTCACGATAGGCCGGGGCAACGACGTCCAGGTCGCGGCGATCGAGGCGCTGCGCGACCACGTCCTCGGCCGCGACGTCGAGGAGGTCTGCGCCGATCCGGGCATCGTGAACCGGGCCCTGATCGGGGACAGCCAGCTGCGCTGGCTGGGCCCGGAGAAGGGCGTCATGCACATGGCGATAGGCGCGGTCGTCAACGCGGTCTGGGACCTGGCCGCCAAGCGCGCCGGGGTCCCGCTGTGGAAGCTGCTGGCCGACGGCGACCCGGAATGGCTGGTCTCCCAGGTCGACTTCCGATACATCGCCGACGCGCTGACCGCCGAGGAGGCGCTGGAGCTGCTGCGGCGCGGCAAGGACGGCGCGGCCGACCGCGAGACCACCCTGCGCGCCCAGGGATATCCCGCCTACACCACCTCGGCGGGCTGGCTCGGCTACTCCGACGAGAAGCTGACCCGGCTCGCGCTGGAGGCGGTCGCCTCCGGCTTCTCCCAGATCAAGCTCAAGGTCGGCGCGGACCTGGCCGACGACGTGCGCCGCTGCCGCACCGCGCGGGCCGCGGTGGGGCCGGACGTGCGCATGGCGATCGACGCGAACCAGCGCTGGAACGTCGGCGAGGCCATCGAGTGGGTCAAGGCGCTGGCCGAGTTCGACGTGTACTGGATCGAGGAGCCGACCTCGCCGGACGACGTCCTCGGGCACGCCGCGATCCGGGCCGCGGTGGCGCCGGTGAAGGTGGCCACCGGGGAGCACGTGCAGAACCGGATCATCTTCAAGCAGCTGCTTCAGGCCGAGGCCATCGACTTCCTCCAGCTCGACGCGGCGCGGGTCGGCGGGGTCAACGAGAACCTGGCGATCCTGTTGCTGGCGGCCAAGTTCGGGGTGCCGGTGTGCCCGCACGCCGGCGGGGTCGGGCTGTGCGAGCTGGTGCAGCACCTGTCCATGTTCGACTTCGTGGCCCTGACCGGCACCACCGAAGACCGCGTCGTGGAGTACGTCGACCACTTGCACGAGCACTTCGTGACGCCGACCGTGGTCACCGGCGGGGCGTATCAGGCCCCGACGGCACCGGGCTTCTCCGCGGAGATGTTCCCGGCGACCCTGGAGGCGTATTCGTTCCCTGACGGGTCGTTCTGGCGCGCGGACCGCGGCGAGGGCACAGGAGAGGGCTGAGATGCAGGACATGCGGGACTTCGAGGGGCTCAAGGCGGTCGTCACCGGCGGCGGCTCGGGCATCGGCGCGGCCACCGCGCGGCTGCTGGCCAACCGCGGCGCGGCGGTCGCGGTGCTGGACCTGGACCCGGCGGCGGCCGTCAGCGCGGGGCTGCACGGCTTCAAGGCCGACGTCTCCGACGACGCCTCGGTGCGCGCCGCGATCGCCTCGGCGCGGGAAGCGCTCGGCGGCCTGGACGTGCTGGTCAACAACGCCGGCATCGGCGCGGCCGGCACCGTCGAGGACAATCCTGACGAGCAGTGGATGAAGGTCTACGACGTGAACGTGGTCGGCATGGTGCGCGTGACCCGCGCGGCCCTGCCGGCGCTGCGCGAGTCGCAGCACGCCGCGATCGTGAACACCTGCTCGATCGCCGCCACCGCCGGCCTGCCGCAGCGCGCGCTCTACTCGGCGACCAAGGGCGCGGTGCTGTCGCTGACCCTGGCGATGGCTGCGGACCACGTCCGTGAAGGCATCCGCGTGAACTGCGTGAACCCCGGCACCGCCGACACCCCGTGGGTCGGCCGCCTCCTGGACGCCGCCGACGACCCGGCCGCCGAGCGCGCGGCGCTGGAGGCGCGGCAGCCGATGGGCCGGCTGGTCTCGGCCGACGAGGTCGCCGCGGCGATCGCGTACCTGGCCTCGCCGACGGCCGCCTCGGTCACCGGGACCGCGCTCGCCGTCGACGGCGGAATGGCAGGGTTGCGCTTGCGTCCCGTGGGACAGTGACTGCATGTCAAACACCATCGGCCGCGGCGTCGCGCTGACCGAGCTGTCGTTCGGCGCCGCGGCCCTCGGCAACCTGTTCACCGCGGTGACCGACGACGAGGCGCGCGCCGCCGTGGACGCCGCGTGGGACGCCGGCATCCGCGCGTTCGACACCGCGCCGCACTACGGCCTCGGCCTGTCCGAGCGGCGGCTCGGGACGGCGCTGCGGGAACGGCCGCGCGCGGAGTTCACCGTGTCGACCAAGGTGGGGCGGATCCTGGAGCCGGTGGCCGATCCGGTCGGCCTCGACGACGAGGGGTTCGTGGTGCCGGCGGCGTTCCGGCGGGTCTGGGACTTCTCCGGGGACGGGGTGCGGCGCTCGATCGAGGCCAGCCTGGAGCGGCTCGGGCTGGACCGCGTCGACACGGTTCTCATCCACGATCCCGACGAGCACGAGGACCAGGCGATCGGCGAGGCGTACCCGGCGCTGGCGAAGCTGCGCGACGAGGGCGTGATCGGGGCGGTCGGCGTCGGGATGAACCAGGTGCGGGTGCCGCTGCGGTTCGTGCTCGAGACCGACATCGACGTGGTGCTGCTCGCCGGCCGCTACACGCTGCTCGACCGGTCCGGCACCGAACTGCTCGACCGGGCGGCCGCGCACGGCGTGGACATCGTCATCGGCGGCGCGTTCAACTCCGGGCTGCTGGTCGATCCGAAGCCGAGCTCGACCTACGACTACGCGGCGGTCCCGCCGGAGATCCTGGCCGAGGCGTTGCGGCTCAAGGAAATCTGCGAGAAGCACGGCGTCCCGCTGCGCGCCGCCGCGCTCCAGTTCCCGCTGCGCCATCCGGCGGTGCGTTCGGTGCTGATCGGCGCGCGGTCGCCGCAGGAGGTGCGCGACTGCGTGGAGATGGCGCGGGCGCCGATCCCCGACGCGTTGTGGGCAGAGGTCTGAGATGCGCGTCGCGCTGTTCATCACCTGCTACAACGACGCGCTCTTCCCTGACACCGGCAAAGCCGTCACCGCCGTGCTGGAGCGGCTCGGCCACACGGTCGAGTTCCCGGCGGCGCAGACCTGCTGCGGCCAGATGCACTACAACACCGGGTACCGGCGCGAGGCCGATTCGCTGGTCGGGGCGTTCAACGACGCCTTCCGTGGCTACGAAGCGATCGTCACGCCCTCCGGTTCCTGCGGCGGCCACGTCCGGCACCACCACAAGACCGAGACCGCGCCGAACGTGTACGAGTTCTCGGAATTCCTGGTGGACGTCCTGGGTGTGACCGACGTCGGCGCCTACTATCCGCACCGTGTCACCTACCACCCGACCTGCCACAGCCTGCGTATGCTGCGCGTCGGCGACAAGCCCTTGCAGTTGCTGCGTGCGGTGGAGGGCATCGATCTGGTCGAGCTGCCGGAGGCCGAGTCGTGTTGCGGGTTCGGCGGGACGTTCGCGATGAAGAACTCTGAGACGTCGGTGGCGATGCTCCAGGACAAGATGGGCAACGTGCGCAAGACCGGCGCGCAGACGCTGTGCGCGTCCGACAACTCCTGCCTGATGCACATCGGCGGGGGACTGGGGCGGGTCAAGTCGGGTGTCAGGAGCCTGCATCTGGCCGAGATCCTGGCGGCGACGCGATGAGCCGCGATGAAGTGAACGTGGTGTGGCTGGGGTCGCCGACGTTTCCCAAGGCCGCGCACGATGCGTTGCAGGACACCCAGCTGCGCCGGAACCTGAAGCACGCGACCACCACCATCCGCGACAAGCGGCTGAAGGCTGTGGCAGAGCTCGATGACTGGGAGACGCTGCGCGAGGCCGGCTCGCAGATCAAGGACCGCGTGATGCGGCACCTGGACGAGTACCTGCTTCAGTTGGAGGCGTCGGTCACGGCGGCCGGCGGCGTCGTGCACTGGGCCGAGGACGCGCGCGAGGCCAACGCCATCGTCAGCCGGCTGGTGCGGGCCAAGGGCGCGACCGAGGTCGTGAAGATCAAGTCCATGGCCACCCAGGAGATCGGGCTCAACGAGGCGCTGGAAGACGAGGGCATCGAGGCCACCGAGACCGACCTCGCCGAGCTGATCGTGCAGCTGAACGACGACCGGCCCTCGCACATCCTGGTCCCGGCCATCCACCGCAACCGGACCGAGATCCGCGACATCTTCAAGCGGGAGATGGGCAAGCACGGCGTCGCCGCGCCGGACGATCTGACCGACGAGCCGCGCGTGCTGGCCGAGGCGGCGCGCGTGCACCTGCGGGAGAAGTTCCTGCGGGCGAAGGTGGCGATCTCCGGGGCGAACTTCGCCTGTGCGGACACCGGGACCGTCGGGGTCGTGGAGTCCGAGGGCAACGGCCGGATGTGTCTGACGCTGCCGGAGACGTTGATCACGGTGATGGGGCTGGAGAAGGTCCTGCCGTCGTTCGGCGACCTGGAAGTGTTTCTGCAACTGCTGCCGAGGTCGTCGACGGCGGAACGTATGAACCCTTATACGTCGCTGTGGACCGGTGTCACCCCCGGCGACGGGCCGCAGGAGTTCCACCTGATCCTGCTCGACAACGGCCGGACGAAGACGTTGGCCGACACCGAAGGCCGGTCGGCGCTGCACTGTATTCGGTGCTCGGCGTGTCTGAACGTGTGCCCCGTCTATGAGCGGACCGGAGGTCGGTCGTACGGATCGGTGTATCCGGGGCCGATCGGGGCGGTGCTGACGCCGCAGTTGGTCGGGGTCGGGACGTCTGAGCATGCTGATTCGCTGCCGTTCGCCTCGACGCTGTGCGGTGCTTGTTACGACGCGTGTCCGGTGCGGATCGACATCCCCGAGATGCTGGTGCACCTGCGCGCCAAGGTTGTGGACTCGCACCGGGGCGGCGTGCCGAAGCCCGAGGCGTTGGCGATGAAGGGCGCGCAGATGGTGTTCGGCTCGCCGCGGCGGTTGGCGGTGGCCGAGCGGTTGGGGGCGATCGGCGGTCGGCTCGTGGGGATCCGCGGGGGACGGTGGCTGCCGGGGCCGGCGAGGAAGTGGACGGGAGCGCGGGACGTGCCGGTGCCGGCGCGGGAGTCGTTCCGGACGTGGTGGCGGAAGGCGGGACGGGGATGAGCGAGGCGAAGGCGGCGATCCTGGGGCGTATTCGCTCGGCGCTGCGCGATGTGCCTGGTGACGAACGTCCCGAGGACGTCGAGGTCACTCGCGCTTATGTCGACAGCCATGCGACCGGGGACGTCGTCGACCTGTTCGTGGAACGCGTCGAGGACTACCGGGCCACGGTCACGCGGGTCGGCGAGTCCGACGCGCCGGCTGCGATCGCGCGGATCCTTGGCGAGCGCGGTGTCGAGAATCTGGTCGTGCCGCCGGGCTTCCCGGACGAGCTGTTGGCTGCGTATCAGGGTTCTCGGTTGTCGGACGATCCGCCGCTGACTCCGGCCGAACTGGACGCGTCGGACGGCGTGATCACCCTTGCCGCGCTTGGGATCGCGCTGACCGGGACCATCGTGCTGGATGCCGGGCCGGGACAGGGGCGGCGGGCGCTCTCGCTGGTGCCGGACCTGCACCTGTGCGTCGTCCGGGCCTCGCAGGTCGCCGCCGACGTGCCGCTCGCGATCCGTACGCTGGTGCCGGAGCGGCCGACCACGTTCATCTCGGGGCCGTCGGCGACCTCCGACATCGAGCTGGACCGGGTCGAGGGCGTGCACGGGCCGCGGACGCTTGCCGTTGTGTTGATTTCTGGGTGAGTCTGTTTATTTCTGGGACTTCGGCTAGGCTGGGGCTGTCCAACTCGGTCTTAGCGGAGGTCTGAACAAGCATGCGTTTGCTGGTCATTGGGGGCGCCGGGTACGTCGGCTCGGTCACCTCCGCGGTGCTGGTCGAGGCCGGGCACGAAGTCACCGTCGTCGACGATCTGTCCACCGGGCACCGGGACGCGGTGCCCGCCGGCGCCGCCTTCCGGCACGCCGACGTGCTGGACCAACGGCAGCTCGGGGACGTGCTGCGGGCCGTCACCGAACAGGGCCCGATCGACGCGATCCTGCACTTCGCGGCGCGCTCGCTGGTCGGGGAGTCGGTGGCCGAGCCGGCGCGCTACTTCCGGCACAACATCACCACCACGGCGAATCTGCTGGAGGCGATGCGGGACCACGGGATCGGGACGATCGTCTTCTCCTCGACCGCCGCCTGCTACGGCGAGCCGGAGGCCACGCCGATCACCGAGGACATGCCGACGGTGCCGACCAACCCCTACGGGGCCTCGAAGCTGGCGGCCGACCAGATGCTGACGTTCGCGGCTCCCGCGTACGGCATCGCCGCGGTGTCGCTGCGGTACTTCAACGTCGCCGGCGCCTACGGCCCGCAGGGCGAGCGGCACGAGGTGGAGACGCACCTGATCCCGCGGCTGCTGGACGTCGCGGCCGGGAACGCGCCGGAGGCCTCGGTGTTCGGCACCGACTACCCGACGCCGGACGGGACCGCGATCCGCGACTACATCCACGTGCGGGACCTGGCCGAGGCGCACCTGCTGGCGCTGGGCGCGGCAACGAAGGGCGAGCACCTGATCTGCAACCTGGGCACCGGGACCGGGTTCTCGGTCTACGAGGTGCTGGAGGCCGTGCGCAAGGCGACCGGAGCGGCGGTGCCGGCGGCGGAGAAGCCGCGGCGTGCGGGCGATCCGGCGCGGCTGGTGGCCTCGGCGGAGCGGGCGCGGACCGTGCTGGGCTGGAGCCCGGAGCGGACGGAGCTGGCCGAGACCGTCGCGGACGCCTGGGCCTTCTATCGTCGTTAGTCGCTCATATCGGGCCTTGGGCGATTTCCAGGGCTGATATCCAGTGTGGTGTTTCCGGACACTGAAAAGCCGCATTCGGAAGCGGTGTTCCGAATGCGGCTCGCGTTATTGCCGAAGAGGATCCCTCAGACCGGACGGACGTTCTCCGCCTGGGCGCCCTTCGGGCCCTGGGTAACCTCGAACTCGACGCGCTGGTTCTCCTCCAGCGAGCGGTAGCCGCTCGACTGTATGGCGGAGAAGTGCACGAACACGTCCGGGCCGCCCTCATCCTGCGAGATGAAGCCGTAGCCCTTCTCGGAGTTGAACCACTTGACTGTCCCCTGAGCCATCCTGCTCTCATTTCCTGCTTGAAGAACCATTGTCGGTCTGTGGTCTTAGACGAGAAGGGCCCGGCGGAATGCGATCCGCTGGGCCTTTTAACACCGCGAACTACGACCTTGGCTGCGAGTGTACGCGATCATTCCGGCCTCGGCGAGAGTGTGGATCATCGCTCAGATCACGATGCAGCCACGACTAGATCACATCGAAGGCCGGTTCTGCTCATAATGCGCACCGCGGACTGGCCGATCTACACCCCGGCGTCGGCGTGGATGCGTCTACCCTTGACATGAAGAAAGTCGGCAGTCCAAAGGAGAACCGCCCGTGTCCGCCTCACCCAGCGTGTCCTATTCGATCACCGTCCGTCTGGAGGCTCCCTCCTACGGCAACGCGGTGAGCGGGATCACCAGGGCGGTGGAGGACGCCGGCGGTGTGGTGACCGGTCTGGACGTCTCCGGGTCGAGCCGGGACCGGATGCGGGTCGACGTCACGATCGCGGCCAGCAGCGAGGAGCACTCCAAGGCGATCACCGACGAGCTGACCAAGATCGAGGGGGTCGAGGTCGGCAAGGTGTCCGACCGGACCTTCCTGATGCACCTCGGCGGCAAGATCGAGATGACCTCCAAGGTCGCGCTGCGCAACCGCGACGAGCTGTCCATGGCCTACACGCCGGGCGTCGCGCGGGTGTCGCTGGCGCTGGCCGAGAACCCCGGGGACGCGCGGCGCCTGACCATCAAGCGCAACACGGTCGCCGTGGTCACCGACGGCTCGGCGGTGCTGGGGCTGGGCAACATCGGCCCGATCGCGGCGCTGCCGGTGATGGAGGGCAAGGCGGCGCTGTTCAAGCAGTTCGCCGGGGTGGACGCGTGGCCGCTGTGCCTGGACACGCAGGACACCGAGGAGATCATCAAGGTGGTCAAGGCGATCGCGCCGGGCTTCGCCGGGATCAACCTGGAGGACATCAGCGCGCCGCGGTGCTTCGAGATCGAGCGCCGGCTGCGGCAGGAGCTGGACATCCCGGTCTTCCACGACGACCAGCACGGGACCGCGATCGTGGTGCTGGCGGCGCTGACCAACGCGCTGAAGGTGGTCGGCAAGAAGCTGCAGGACGTGCGCATCGTCGGCTCCGGCGCGGGCGCCGCGGGCACCGCGATCCTGAAGCTGCTGATCGCCGCCGGCGCCACCGACATCACGGTCGCCGACTACCACGGCGTGGTGCACGTCGGCCGCGACGACGTCAACGGCGCCGCCGGGGACGACGGCGACGGCGGCGAGGACCTGCGCTGGGTCGCCGAGCACACCAACCCCGGCAACCTCAGCGGCACCCTGAAGGAGGCACTGGCCGGCGCGGACGTCTTCATCGGCGTCTCTGCCCCCCGCATCCTGACCGGCGACGACATCGCCACCATGGCGCCGGGCGCGATCGTCTTCGCCCTGGCGAACCCGGAGCCCGAGGTCGACCCGGACGACGCCCTGGCGCACGCGGCCGTGGTGGCCACCGGCCGCAGCGACTACCCGAACCAGATCAACAACGTGCTGGCCTTCCCGGGCGTCTTCCGCGGCCTGATCGACGCGCAGTCGAACAACGTCACGCCGGAGGTGCTGGTGGCGGCGGCGCGGGCGATCGCCTCGACGGTGGGCGACAGCGATCTGAACCCGAGCTACATCGTCCCGAGCGTGTTCCACAAGGACCTGGCCAAGACGGTGGCCGAGGCCGTGGTGGCGGCGGTGAAGGGCCAGCAGGGGGAGTAGCGCGTGGTCGGCGTGGTCAGCGTGGTCGTGGTGCGGATGCAGGAGTAGCGTCCGCACCATGGGTACTGGGACGAAACCGGCAGGGCGTGCGGCGGGGCGTGCTCAGACGCTGCCGATGCAGGGCCTGGTGAACGCCTTCACACGCGCGGCCTTGAGCACACCGGGCGTGGCCAAGGGGATCGGCCGCAGGCTGATACTGCTGTACGTCTTCGGCCGCCGCAGCGGCAAGCGCTACGCCATCCCGATCGCCTACATGGAGCACGACGGGAAAGTCCTGATCGGCACCCAGTTCGGCTGGAGCCGCAACCTGCGCACCGGCGACCCGATCCAGGTCCGGTACAAGGGCAAGCTGCGCTCGGCCGACGTCGAGGTGGTCGAGGACGCCGACCGGGTGGCGGAGCTGTACACGCTGATGTGCCGGGACAACCACGCTTTCGCGAAGTTCCACAACATCGGCTTCGACGGTGCGGGCACGCCGGATCCGGAGGCGGTGCGGGAGGCTGTGCGGCTGGGGGCTCGGGCGGTTTTGTTGACGCCGCAGGTTGGGTGAGCTCGCCGCCGAGTAACCAAGCAACCCAACCGCCAGGCTGCGGAGTAGCCGGGCCGCCGAGTTATGCGCCGCCGAGCTATCAGCCGCAGAAGCTGCATGGTCGCCGAGCCGAGCGCAGCACCCCGCGAAACACAAAGCGCGGCGGTCGCGACCCAATTCGCGACCGCCGCGCGGACCGTGTGAAGTGCCCCTTGCCCGCCCTCGCCGTCGCGGATCTGCACGTGGTGGTGAGGTGTGCGCTGTGCGCTGTTACCTGTGCGGTGTGCTGGGCTGCGTTGTGTGGTGGGGAATCGAACCCCGGCACTGCCCTCCGTGCACCATGGAGAGCCGAGATTTCCCCGTCGGCTCGTCGGGGTCGTGCAACGCCTCCGCGGCGGCTACCTGCTTCACACGGTGGACCTCGCCTTTTTTGGGCGGGGTCAGTCCAGAAGGTCGACCTCCCAGTTGGCGCGTTGGATGCGGACGTCGAGTTCGCGGATTTCGCGGCTCAGGGCGTCGCCTTGGGCTCGGAGGGATGCGACCGGGAGGGCTGACAGCATCTTCAGTTCCGAGCGGAGCTGGCGCTGGTAGCCCGCGTTCTTGCCGGCGGCGGCGTCGGCTGCGGCGGTGACCACCGAGTGGCGCAGGCGCAGGGTGTCGCGGCGGGCCAGGGCGTCGCTGAGGGTGCCGTCGGGGCCGATGGCCGCCGCCGCGTTGGTGCGGTTGATGCGGCGGATCAGGTCTTCGAGGTGGTCCAGGGCGGTGCCGGCTTCGGCCAGCAGGGCCGCGGCGTCCTCGGAGGGCTCCTCGCCCTCCTGGTAGCGCGCGTTGGCCACGATGCGGGCCTTCAGCTGCTCGATGCGGCGTGCCGCGTCGGCGCGCAGGGCCAGTGCTTCAGCCACTTTCGCCCGCCCGTCTCCCACCGCCACCCATTGAGGTGTCGCTTCGCGACGCAGGTTCATTATGGTCACCCCCGAGTTCTCGCCGATACGTTCTTCGGCTGCATCAGTATCGGGGGTTGGTAAGTGGTTGTGCACGTGGAAATCCGTCCCGGGCCTGGAATTCAGAGGAATCCCGGTCAGGCCGGAATCTCCATCTCCACGTCCGCGCCCAGCGCCGAGAGCTTCGCCTCGAAGTCCTCGTAGCCGCGGTGGATCAGGCTGATGCCGTGCACGGTGGACGTCCCCTGGGCCGCCAGCGCCGCGATCAGGTAGCTGAAGCCGGCGCGCAGGTCGGGGATGGTCAGCTCGGCGCCGTGCAGCTTCGTGGGGCCGGAAATGACCGCCGAGTGCATGAAGTTGCGCTGGCCGAAGCGGCAGGCGCTGCCGCCGAGGCATTCGCGGTACAGCTGGATCTGGGCGCCCATGCGGTTCAGCGCCTCGGTGAAGCCCAGCCGCTGCTCGTAGACCGTCTCGTGGATGATCGACAGGCCCTGGGCCTGCGTCAGCGCCACCACCAGTGGCTGCTGCCAGTCGGTGGACAGGCCCGGGTGGACGTCCGTCTCCAGCGCCAGGGCGCGCATCTGGCCGCCGGAGTGCCAGAAGCGGATCGAGGGCTCGCCGCGGGTGTCGTCGACCTCGAAGTCTCCCCCTATGCGGCGGAAGACGTTGAGGAACGTCATCATCTCGCCCTGGGTGGCGCCGACCACGCGGATGTCGCCGCCGGTGGCCAGGGCCGCGCAGGCCCACGACGCCGTCTCCAGGCGGTCCGGGATGGCGCGGTGCGTGAAGCCGCCGAGGCGGTCCACGCCGATGATGCGGATCACGCGGTCGTTGTGGACCGAGACCATGGCGCCCATCTTCTGCAGCACCGCGATCAGGTCCACGATCTCCGGCTCGGTGGCCGCGTTGGAGAGCTCTGTCACGCCCTCGGCCAGCACCGCGGTCAGCAGCACCTGCTCGGTGGCGCCGACGCTGGGGTACGGCAGCCGGATCTGCGTGCCGCGCAGCCGCTCGGGGGCCGAGATCAGCAGGCCCTCGGGGCGCTTCTCGACCACGGCGCCGAAGGCCCGCAGCGCGTCCAGGTGGAAGTCGATCGGCCGGTCGCCGATCTTGCAGCCGCCCAGGTCCGGGATGAAGGCACGGCCCAGGCGGTGCAGGAGCGGCCCGCACAGCAGCACCGGGATGCGGCTGGTGCCGGCGTGCGCCTCGACCGCGGCGTCGCTGGCGCGCTCGACCGAGACCGGGTCCAGGATCAGCGTGTCGCTCGGTTCCCCGTTGGGCCCGGCGGCGCCGCGGGTCACCGAGACGCCGTGCGCCTCCAAAAGGCCGGTGACGATCCGCACGTCCGAGATCGACGGCACGTTGTGCAGCACCGACGTGCCGTGTCCGAGCAGCGCGGCCACCATCGCTTTGGGGACCAGGTTTTTCGCGCCACGGACCCGGACCTCACCGGACAGGGCGGCACCGCCGTGCACTGTCAGGACGTCGGAGGCGGTGCTCAGGGCCATGGTTCTCCACAGGTGTGTGCTTCGGACCGCCTTTGCGTGGGACTTCGCAGGGCGGGACGGGTCGGCGGCTGGTCCAGGGTACTCGAACACGGGGCGCATGCGGTCGAAGCTCGCGAAGATCGCAGTTGGTGCGAGCGCCGCACTCGCTCGGAAGCCCTGTGTGGGCAACAGGACGTACTGATTCGAACGCTGAGGGTCGCCGATCGCCGTCCCGCCGGGTGGCGGAAGGTCAACAGAGCGTCAAGAGGCGGTCGCGGACGCGCGGGCCTTGGGGCAAAAGGCGCCAGCGGGGGTCCGGGTGCGGGATCATGTGTGCCATGACGGACGCAGGGCGCGACGCGGGGGAGCAGGACGGCGGCAGAGTGCCGCTGGAACGGCTGACCGGCAAACTGCTGGTCGCCACCACGGTCCTGGTCGACCCCAACTTCGACCGCACGGTGGTGCTGGTCGTCGACCACGACGACGACGGCACCCTGGGCGTCGTCCTCAACCGGCCCGGGAGCCTGGACGTCGAGGACGTGCTGGAGACCTGGGCGCCGCTGGCGGCCGAGCCCCCGACCGTGTTCCTGGGCGGCCCGGTCGCCCTGGACTCGGCGCTGGGCATCGCCTGCGTGCGCCCCGAAGCGGCGGTCCCGGGCGAGGAGCCGCTGGGCTGGCGGCAGTTCTCCGGCCGCCTGGGCCTGGTGGACCTGGACGCGCCGCCCGAGGTGCTGGCCCCGGACCTGACCGCGCTGCGGATCTTCGCCGGGTACGCCGGCTGGGGCCCGGGGCAGCTGGCCGGCGAGCTCGCGCAGCGGGCCTGGTACGTGGTTGAGCCGGAACTGGCCGACGTGTTCACCACCGAGCCCGAGGACCTGTGGCGCCGGGTGCTGCGCCGCCAGGGCGGGACCATCGCGATGGTCGCGAACTGGACCGAGGATCCTGATCTGAACTAGCGGTATCGACCGGCGGTATCGACCGGCGGTATCAAAGATCTGATAAAGCGCCGAGCGCCCGGAGCCGCGGACGGATCGCGGCGCCGGGCTGGCGGGCTGACGACTGACGACTGACGGCCGCGGGGCTGGCGACCGAAGGGTCACCGGAGCGCGCAAGACGCCCCCGCGAGCGCTGCTGCGAATCGCGGGAGCGTTGCTGTGAGCCGTGCCGCGAGCGCTACTGCGTGGAGCTGAGCCCCGAGCTGATGTCCTTCATGCTCGGGATCTCCGAGCCGACCGCGCCGGTCTTGAGCAGGATGCCGTACAGCACGACCGCCAGCCCCAGCACCAGCGCCGCCTGCGCGAACGAGCGCGACCGCAGCTTGTTCTTGCGCGCCGTCCACAGGCCCAGGACCAGCAGCGCCAGCAGCACCGCGAGCAGGCCCAGGATGATGTGCGCCCAGGACTGGTAGGAGACCCAGTCGCGCTGCACGCCGAAGGGGTCCTGCTTGGCGCGCGGGACGTTGTTCTTGAAGTCCGACCAGGTGCGGGCCGCGTCGTGCGCCTGGACCAGCGGGTAGACCAGCAGGTAGGCGCCGGCGGCCAGGGCCGCGACGAGCAGCGCCAGGATCGAGGCGGCGTCGATGCCGGGCAGGAAGGTCGCCGCGACGCCGGTGTTCGGCGCGTTCGGGTCGGCCGGTTCGGCGAACTCGGGCTCTCCGTCGGTGGGGGAGACCCAGGTGTCCTCGGCGAAGGCGCCGGTCGCCGGGTTCTGCGCCACCGCAGCTTCGGCGCTGGGCTGGTCGGCGGTGCGCGCAGTCGCCTCGCTCATCGCGGCCTCGACAGACTCCACGGACTCGGCGGGCTTCGCGGCCCCGGCAGCCGTAGCAGCCCCGGCGGCCCCGGCAGCCTTGGCGGCCTTCGCGGTCCCGGACGACTCAGCCGGCGTCGTCGGCTCGCCGACCGGACCGCCCGGCGGCTGGCCGGTGTTCGGGTCCGGCTGGGTATTCGGGTTCTCGGTCACAGCATCAGTCCATTCATAACGGTTCGCACCATTGTGACCGGTTGGTAGCCCCCATCCTGAGGCGGCGCGCGGCGCGCGGTCGATGCCCCTTGTTAGCTACCCGCAGGTAAGTCATATTTGAGGAATCGTCATGTTCCACCTCCGTAGCACCTCCCACCTGCTAGGAGCACTTTGTGAACAGACCTGTCATCGCCCTGTTCGCGGCGACAACCCTCACCGCCGCGCTGGTTTCCGCCTGGAGCGGGACGGCTCAGGCCACCACCCACGCCGGCCCGGCGGCCATCGTCGCGATGGGCGACAGCGCGATCTCCGGCGAGGGCGCCGGGACCGACACCGGCGACGACTACGTCGCCGGCACCGACGGCCCCGGCGACTACTGCCACCGCAGCACCAAGTCCGAGATCTTCGACACGGGGCTGTCCGGCCTCACCCCGTTCGACGTCGCCTGCTCCGGCGCGCAGACCGGGGACGTCGCCTCGCTCCCGCAGTACTCCGCGGTCACCGGCAGCGGCGGCGGCGACTACGGCGAGCCGAAGCAGGACACGCAGCTGGCCGCCATCGCGAAGACGGACAGCGTGAAGATGGTCGTGCTGACCATCGGCGCCAACGACGACTTCGACTTCACCGGGATTGTAGGTCGTAGATGGTAGGGTCGCAGGTCAGCAAGGTTCACGGTACGGATGCCCCCGGAACGTGAGCCCGGCTCGTCCATTCAGATTGCCCCTGAAAGGAGAGTCAGCCGATCATGGCTGCCCCGAAGAAACCGTTCCACCCCGAACTGGTGGCGTGGCTCGCAGCGAACGCGCAAATGCGACGCGACTCGGCTGACCGCCACGGCCTGAAAGCCTCTACGGCCAACTCCCGCGCCATATGGATTCGCGCAGTCCAGAACGAACTAGGTATCGACGATCCCCGCTCGATCACCTGGGACGACTACGACCGGTTCACACTTGCTAAGTCCGACGCCGGACAGCCGCTACGCGGCGCGTCGTACGACAACCTCCGGCGCGCGTTCGCCAGCTGGATTCCCTACGTGCAAGACGAGCTGATGGCCCCGGCGCGCGCCACTGATGGGCCGAAGCTCTGCCCGCTGCTGCTGGAGTGGAAGAAACACCTTCGGCGCGTCGGATCGCTTACCAGCTTCCGGGGCGCGGAGGTCCCTAAGACGTGCGGGGAGGCGGCGGCCCAGCGCAAGGCGCGCGACGTCCAGCGATGCATGGAACTGGCGGGCAAGACCAACCCGAAGAAGATCACTCAGGCTGACGTCTTGGACTTCCTCGACGTGGTCGAGGAGGTGCGGCAGATAAGCCACTCGGCCTATGACGACAAGCTGCGGTCCGTGCGTCAGTTCGCGCAATGGGCGAAGATCACAGATCCCACGGCAGGTGTTGAGCGGCGGGGCAAGGCGGACGGCTTCGGCGAGATGCCGATGCAGGCGGTTGCCTCGGAGTTCGAGATCACGTCTCTGATCCTGGCTGCGCAGGACGATGCAAACGCGGACGACCCCGAGTTGCGGGGCCTCGGCGCCATGATCGAAATCATCCTCGTCGCCATGGCCGACTGCGCTCTACGCGTCTCCGAGGCGATCCAGCTCGACGGCTCGCCGGACAAGCTGCGGACATACGTAGACCGTGACGGCTACGACGTGTTCGAGGTGTGCGTAGCTTGGGCCAAGGGAAGCGACGGCACGCCCGTGTGGAAGCGGGTAAATCCCGAGCTCTACGAACGGTTGAGGCGGCACGGCTGTCCGCTGACGCCGCCGAGTTGGCGCAAGCGGCCCAACGGCGGGAACATCTCCGGCTACTGGCATATTCGCGCCTGGGCTGCCTCCAAGGGCGTTCCACGGTTCGGTACCCATTCATTCCGGCGTGCTGCGGCCGTCCGCCGCTTCCGGGAACCTGGCGCAAACCTGCTGGATGTCGCGGACCTGCTGGGCCACGCTGACCCACACACCACGTGGACGTACCTCGCCCCGATGCGCGGGTCCCAGACCGGCCGCCCCGGTAGCTACTACTCGCAGCTCACCGCGCGCCACGCCGTCAAGGTATCTATGCCCTGACATAGTTAGTTAACGACGCAAAGAAAATGACGCCGCCCGGCGTCCGAACCCCATTGCCCGAGGCTCGGCCGCCGAGCGGCTTTTCGTAGCGTCTTGGGAGTCGCGACCTGTGTCCTCATTGCCCGAGGACTGCTGGGCCGTCGGCCCCGTGACGCCTCGCCACAGATTCACAGAACGCGACGTCCGGTGCAAACTGCCCCGCCCGATTGAGCACGAGGAATCCCACGTTAGGGCGCACCGCCCGCTAGGCCGGGTGGGGGACAGGGCCCGTGTGCTACCGCATGCGGGCCCTGGCATATGGGGGATGAAGATCGACATGACGTTCATCGCAGCCCTGGCAGTGATCGCGCTAGCCTTGCTGGCCATCGTCCCGACCGCGACCCTGCTCACCATCCTCCGGAGCGTCCAGCGTCCGCCTGTGCCCTCCGCGCCCGTGCCGCTGCCCCGGCCGGACGACTTCCCGCCGGGCTATCACCCGCAGGGCTACCCGCCTCCGGGGGAGGGCTTCCCGCCGGAGCACCCCCTGGGCGGGCTGTGACCCCCTCTGCCCTCACCCCGTCCGGGAGCACCCCCGCTTGGCGGCGTATCCGGGCTACCGTCCTGGCCGCGAGCCCCCTGTGCCACTGGTGCGGGGCCCCGGCCGACTGCGTGGACCACCTCATAGCCCGCGCCCGAGGTGGCACCGACGACCCCGAGAACCTGGTGTCCAGCTGCACGCCGTGCAACCTGGCGCGGGGGGATGGGGGGCCCAACGCTCCGCCGTCTCGCGCGTGGTGAGTTCGCTCGCGAAGTCGCGACGAGTTCGAACGCGAGTGAAGATCGAGACGAACGAAGAGACGATCAGCGCTCGAATGACTGTGACAACTGTGAACGAAGTCGTTTTCTTTGAAAGGTGATGAGACCTCTACACCCCGCGCCCTTCTGTTCTCTCTCCGGACGGCGGACCGGGGGTAATCGCCGCGAGAACCGGCCGAAGACCGTTTCGAATCGAAGGATTCGCACATGCCGAAGCAACGGGGCCCGGCACCGAAGCGGGGGGCCAGCGTGGCGAACCGCAAGCGGCGCGGTGAGCTGGCGATTGAGCGGGCGCTGAAGGCGTCGGCCGACCGGCGGGACCCGTCGCACGCGGCGCTTGAGGTGCTGGCGCTGAACATCGCGCATGTGCTGGACGCGGCCGTGGCCGCTGACGACCGGTACGCAGTCGCGCAGCTGACCCCGCGCATGATCGACCTGTTGGAGCGGCTGAAGCTCACCCCCGACACCAAGACGGCAACCGATGGACTCGGCGACCTGCTCTCTGCCCTCTCCGGCCCCCCGGTATAGCCCGCTGCGGACCCCTGGGGCGCCGACGTACGGCCCGGTGGTGGGACGAATAGCCGAGCTGCTGGGGACGCCTCTCATGCCCTGGCAGCGGCACGTGGCCGACATCGCGTTGGAGATCGAGCCCGGCGGGGCGTTCCGGTTCGACCGGGTCCTGATCTCGGTCCCCCGGCAGTCCGGCAAGACCACGCTCCTACGGCCGGTGATGGTGCACCGCGCGCTGCTGGTGCCGGAGGCCGGGGTGTGGATGTCCGCGCAGACCCGCAATGACGTGCGGGACACGTTCATGGCCACGGTGCGCCGTATCGAGCGCTCGCCGCTGGCTCGCGCGGCGACCATCCGGCGCTCCAACGGGTCGGAGGGGATTGAGTTCCCCAACGGCGGGCAGATCCGCATCTTCGCCCCGGCCGAGGACGCGCTACACGGCAAGACCTGTGACTTGACGTTCTTGGATGAGATCTGGGCCCTCACCGCGGACCAGGGTGCTGCCTTGATGCAGGCCATCATCCCCACTCAGGTGACCCGGCCGCTGTCGCAGACCTGGATGGTGTCCACCGCCGGCACTTCTCGCAGCACCTTCATGCGCCCGATCGTGAATGCGTGCCGTGATGCAGGTGGCGCCGCCGGCAGAACCGCGTACTTCGAGTGGTCGATGCCTGATGACGCCGACCCGCTGGACCTGGAAACGCTGTGCGCGCACCACCCGGCGTTCGGCCACACCATCCGCAGCTCGCGGGCGCTGGCGCACGACCCGGCGGTGATGAACGCCGCCGAGTACGCCCGTGCCTACGGCAACGTGTGGGTGTCTGCGGACTCGTACTACATCGCCCCGCCGATCTGGGAACGCGGCCGGACTCACCTCACGATCGGCCCGGACTCCCCAGTGGCGTTCGCGCTGGAGGTCTACCCCGACCACTCCGGCGCGGTCATCGCCGCCGCCGGGTACCTCCCGGACGGCCGGGCGGCCGTGGAGGTGGTCGAGTTCCGGGGGCAGATGAATTGGGCGGTGGCGCGGGTGATCGAGCTGGTTCGGCGGCACCGGCCGGTGGCGGTGGTGATCGACCCCTACGGCCCGGCCCGGTCGATTCACGCCAAGCTGGCCGAGCAGCACCACACGGCGGTGCCGCTGTCGGAGCCCTTCACGGCTGCTGATCTTCTCCAGGCGGACGCGGAGTTCACCTCCGGCCTGATTGAGGGGACCGTGCTGCATCGCTCGTCTGAGCGCCTTGACTCGGCGCTGTCGGCCGCCACGACCAAGACCGTGCGGGAACAGACGTGCATCGCGCGGACCGGCGACCCCGAACAGGGGTTCCCGGCCGCGCTGATCGCCGCGATGCTCGCGGCGTACGGGCTCGCGCACCCGGTCGCGCAGGTGCCCCGGCCGGTGGTCCAGGCAGCGGCCTGATGTTCCGGCTCTGACCTGGCGTTTCCGGTCAACCCTCAACCCGTCGTCGAGAGTTTGGGGTGGGGTGGGTGAGTGTCCCCCGAGTTGCCGGAGGTTCAAGATCATGTGGTGATTGATCCCGTGAGAGGAACCGATCCGATGGCACCGCCGAGGAAGTACCCGCCGGAGTTGCGGGAACGCGCAGTCCAGATGTATCGCAGCACCCGGCCCCGGCCGGTGGTCCGGCGTCTGGCCGAGCAGCTCGGGGTGCATCCCGA